>CAXUIE010000021.1:0-20040 GCA_964250825.1 uncultured Acidisphaera sp.
GGGGGTTTTGGGGGGTTTTTTTTGCGGCGGCGGCGGCCAGCGGCAGGATGCCGGCTCGGCTGACCCGGCCCCAGGTCGGCTTGATGCCCGTCAGTCCGCAAGTGGCCGAAGGGAAGCGGATGGAGCCGCCGGTGTCCGAGCCGAGCGAGCCGAAGCACAAGCCGAGCGCCGTGGCGACCCCCGATCCCGTCGACGACGAGCCGACCCAATGCGCCGCGCTCCACGGGTTGAGCGGCGCCGGATCGTCCGGATGGTGGCTCGTGTAGGCGCCTTCCGTCATCTTGAGCTTGCCCACGATCACGGCACCAGCCGCTTCGAGCCGGCGCACGACGGTGGCGTCGCGGTCGGGCGTCGTGTTCCGCCGCAGCGGCATACCGCCGGTGGTCGGCGCGAAGCTGGTGTCGCAAAGGTCCTTGACCGCGAGCGGGACGCCGTGCAGCGGCCCGCGCCACAAATCTCTCGCGATCTCCGCGTCCGCCCGCGCCGCCGCGGCCCGAGCGCGGTCCGCGAGCACGGTCGTGTAGCTCCGCGCCGCCGGGTCGAGCCGGGCGATGCGGTCGAGGATCGCCTCCGTCACCGCCACGGGCGACAATTCGCGCCGCCGGATGCGCTCCGAAACCTCGAGCAGGGGACGATAGTGCAAGTTTTCCAGCGACACGGCTGTTCCTTCCTCGTTGCTTAGATCCTGCGCAGGCGGCCGGACAAACAAGCATCCGAGCCCAATAAAGGAAACGTCGGCAGCGGCACGCCCGAGAGAGCCGAATGGCTCGTGCTTTGCAAGTCTGTCGAGGCCTCTCGTCGATCACCTCGACATGGGACAAGCTGCCCGCTCCTGCCTCTCCCTTCCGCGAGGATCGACCATGACGGACGTCCAATACCTCGAATTGACCGAGCTTACGCGGCGCATCCGCGCGCGCGAGTTGTCGGCCGTGGAAGCAACCGAAGCGTCGCTGGCGCGGATCAAGGCGCTCGACGGCACGTTGCACAGCTACGCGCTGGTGATGCCGGAGCACGCGCTGGAGCAGGCGCGGCGAGCGGACGCCGATATCGCTCGCGGCGACATCAAGGGGCCGCTGCACGGCGCGCCGATCGCGGTCAAGGATTTGTGCTGGATGCGGGGCGTGCCGACCGCGGCGGGCACCATCGTGCATCGCGACTTCCGGCCCACGGAGGACGCCACGGTGGTGAGCCGGCTCGAGACGGCCGGCGCGATCATCCTGGGCAAGCTGCAACTGACGGAGGGTGCCTACGCCGACCACCACCCGGACATCACGCCGCCCGTCAATCCGTGGAACGCCGCGCATTGGCCGGGCGCGTCGTCGAGCGGCTCGGGATCGGCCACCGCCGCCGGCCTGTGCTACGGGTCGCTGGGCTCGGACACCGGCGGCTCCATCCGCTTCCCCTCGGCCGCGAACGGCCTGACCGGGCTCAAGCCGACCTGGGGCCGGGTGAGCCGCTACGGCGTGTTCGAGCTGGCCGCGACGCTCGATCATGTCGGCCCCATGACGCGGAGTGCCAAGGACGCCGCCGCCATGCTCGGCGTAATCGCCGGCGCGGACGAGAAGGATCCCACCACCCTGCTCGATCCGGTGCCGGACTACCTCGCCGATATCGGCCGGGGCCTCAACGGCGTTAGGGTGGGACTGGACCCGGCCTGGATCGAGGAGGTGGACGCGACCACGCGCGACGCGATCACGACGGCGCTCGATGTGGTTCGAGGCTTGGGCGCCGAAGTGCGCGAAATCCGCTTCCCCGACGTTTCCGCGATGATCGAGGACTGGTTCCCGTTGTGCGGCGTCGAGACCGCCGTCGCGCACGAGGCGACGTATCCGTCGCGCCATAATGAGTATGGGCCGGCGTTGTCCGGCGTGATCGAGCTCGGCCGCGGCTTGTCCGGCATGGACTACCAGAAGATCGTCCTGCGCCGGAACGATTTTCGTGGCCGGGTGGCGACGTTGTTCCGCGATGTCGATCTCCTGTTGACGCCCGCGCAGGGCTTCGCTTCGCCGACCTTGGCGAAGATGGCCACGCTCGGGCAGGACCCCGCGCTGATGCGCTCGCTGCTGGGCTTCACCTGCCCGTACGACATGAGCGGAAGCCCGACGATCACCCTTCCCTGCGGCTTCACCGACGCCGGCACGCCCGTCGCGTTCCAGTTCGTGGGCGCGCAGCTGGCGGAAGCGCTGCTGTGCCAGGCCGGGCACGCCTACCAGGGTGCGACCGACTGGCACCAGCGGCATCCCGCGCTAGGCTGAGCGTGCCGCGTGTCTTCCAAAAGGAAACCAAGATGAAACGCAGAAGCCTGCTGCTCGCCGCCTCGGCCGCGCCCCTGCTTGGCATGGCGCGGGGCCACTTCGCCCAGGCCGCGACACCCATCAAGATCGGGTTGCTCGAGGACACGTCCGGCGATCTCGCGTTGTTCGGCATTCCCAAGCTGCACGGCTCACAGCTCGCGGTGGAGGAGGTGAACGCCGCCGGCGGCATCATGGGACGCCCGATCGAGCTCACCCATCTCGATCCGCAGGGCGACAACGCGCGCTATCAGGAATTCGCGCGGCGCCTTCTGCAGCGCGACAAGGTGGACGTGCTGATCGGCGGCATCACGTCCGCCTCGCGGGAGGCGATCCGGCCGATCGTGGACCGGGGAAACACCTTCTACATCTACACCAACCAGTACGAGGGCGGCGTGTGCGACGCCAGCATGCTGAGCGTGGGCGCGGTGCCCGAGCAGCAGCTCTCCACCTTGCTTCCCTGGATGGTCGAGAAGTTCGGCAAGAAGGTTTACACGGTGGCCGCCGACTACAATTTCGGCCATCTCTCGGCGGAGTGGGGCGACAGCATCCTCAAGCCGCTCGGCTGCGAGATCTTGGGCCAGGAGTTCATCCCGCTCGGCGTTTCGCAGTTCGCTTCCACCATCCAGAACATCCAGCGCGCCAAACCGGACTGGCTGTACATGCTGGATGTCGGCGCGGCGCAGGGCTCGTTCTACGAGCAGAAGAACGCCGCCGGCGTCACCCTGCCGATGGCGAGCCCCATCAAGCTGATGCTCGGCTTCGAGCACAAGCGCTTCCCGCCGGGCGTGATGAAGGGCATGTACGCCGCCGCCAACTGGTTCGAGGAATTGGACACCCCGGCCGCGCAGGACTTCAAGCGGCGCTGGCGCGCCAAGTTCCCCGACGAGGTCTACATCAACGACATGGGCTACAACGCCTATGTCGCGATCATGATGTACAAGATGCTGGCCGAGCGTGCCAAGTCGACGAGCAAGGATGCCATCCGCGCGGTCATGGCGACGGGCGACGCCGGCATCGAAGCCCCGGAAGGTCGCATCCAGATCGATCCGAAAAGCCAGCACTGCTCGCACGAGATGCGGTTGATCGCCGCCGACGCGCAGAACCACATCGACGTGCTGAAGGATTTCGGCAGCATTCCGCCCTACTGGCTGGGCCAGGTGGGCTGCGACCTGACTAAGAGCGATCCCAAGGAGCAGTACACGCCGGACCACCTGCCCGGGCATTGAGGACGGGCCGATGCTCGGGAACCTGTTCTCGTATGTCTATCAGTTCGCCGACGTGTTCGCGTTCTTGGTGCTGTCGGCGGCGGGCCTCGCCATCATCTTCGGCATGATGGGCGTCATCAACATGGCGCATGGCGAGTTCATCATGTGCGGCGTTTACGTGACCGCCGCCGCGTATCACGCCGGGCTGCCGCTGCCGTTGGCGCAAGCCTGCGGCACGGCGGCGGCGGCGCTTATCGGGGTCGCGCTGGAACTCGTGCTGATACGCCCGCTGTACACGCGCCCGCTCGACTCGCTGCTGGTGACCTGGGGGCTGAGCTTGATCGCCACGCAAGCGATGCTGGTCCTGGTCGGGTCGACGTTCCCGGGCATCGGCACCCCGGCCGGCGATTTCGTCATCGGCGGCTACGGCTTCTCGGTTTACCGGATGGTGCTGTTCGCGGCGTCGCTGCTGGTGCTCGGTTTCATCTACCTGTTGTTCATGCGCACCCGCTTCGGCGTGCAAGCGCGCGCCGTGATGCAGAACGCGGGCATGGCGCAGGCGCTCGGCGTGCGGCGCGGCCGCATCTACGCGCTGAGCTTCGGCATCGGCGCCGGGCTCGCCGGATTGTGCGGGGCGCTTTACGCGCCCACCATGTCGTTGATCCCGACCATGGGGGCGAGCTTCATCGTCGAATCGTTCGTCACCGTCGTGGTCGGCGGATCGAGCGTGCTGCTCGGCACCGCGCCGGCGGCGGTGGCGCTCGCCGTCGTGCGGACCGGGCTGAACGCCTGGTACGGCCAGATCATCGGCCAGATCGGGCTGCTGGTCGCGGTGATCCTGATCATCCGCGTGCTGCCCGACGGGTTCTCGGGCTGGCTCGCCAAGCGCGCGGCCTGACCGGAGATGCGATTGCTCGCACTGCTGAACGGCCCGCAGACGATGGGCTCGGGCCGCGTCTTCTGGCTTTGCGCGGCACTGGTGCTGGCGGCGGCGTTGATCTACCCGCTGTTCGCCGACCCGTACGACGTCGGCAATTTCGGCTATTTTCTCATCTGGGTGTTCATGGCGCTCGGCTTGTGCGTCATGTGGGGCCTGTGCGGGATGCTGTCGTTCGGGCAAACCTTCTTCTTCGGCATCGGCGGCTACGGCTATGGCGTGCTCGCCATCCTCGGCGGCAACAGCCCCGCCGCGACGATGGGGGGATTGTTCGGGGCGGTGGCGCTCGCCGGCGCCACGGCGGCGGTGCTCGGATATTTCATGATCTACGGCCGCATCGGCGGGGTGTTCTTCGGCATCGTGACACTCTCGTTCACGCTCGCCCTCGCTTTCTTCCTGGGGCAAACGGCGGGGCCGGAGTGGGCGATCGGCAAGGCGCGGCTCAACGGGTTCAACGGCATGCAAGGCATGTCGCCGCTCAACATCCCGTGGTTCGGCGGCGCGATCGATCTCGAGGAAAGCGCGCTCTACTACGCCCTCGTGATCGGCCTGACGGTGACGTATCTCGGCTTGCGCATCCTCGCCAACTCCCGCTTCGGCAACGTGCTCGTCGCCATCCGCGAGGACCCGCAGCGGGCCGAACTGCTGGGCTACGACGTGCGGCGCTACCAGCTCGCGGCATTCGTGCTTGGTAGCGCGCTCGCCGGGCTCAGCGGCGTGCTTTACACGTCCTGGGGGCAGTTCATCACGCCGTCCAGCATCGGCCTGCCGGCCGCCGCGATGCCGATCATCTGGGTCGCGTTCTCCGGTCGGACGGACCTGACCGCGACCCTGGTCGGCACCTTCGCCCTGTTGTTCGGCTTCCAGACGTTGACGATCTACAGCCAGGAAGCGGCGCTCATCATCATGGGGGCGCTGCTCGCCGCCACTGTCCTGTTCGTGCCCAAGGGCTTCGTCGTCGGGCTGGGCGAGCTGCTGTCGCGCCCGCGTGCCCGGCGCGCCGTCCGGCGGCTGGCGCCGAAGGACGCGCGGCCGTGAGCGCCTTGCTGCAAGTCGAGAACATCAGCAAGAGCTTCGGCGGCTTCTTCGCCGTGAGCGACGTCGAGCGCGCCGTGGCCGCGGGCGCCATCCATTGCCTGAGCGGCCCGAACGGGGCCGGCAAGAGCACCCTGTTCAAGCTGATCGTCGGCACCTACGCGCCGACGCGCGGCCACATTCGCTTCCGCGGCCAAGACGTGACGCACGCCAAGCCGTTCGCGCGCGTCCAGCTAGGCATGAGCATCAAGATGCAGGCGCCGAGCGTGTTCAAGGCGCTGCCGGTGCGCCAAAACCTGCACATCGCGCTGCAGCACCACACCGCGCCGGACCAACTCGGGCGCGAGGAGGATCGGCTGCTCGCTCTCCTGGGGCTCGCCGCCGATGCGGGCAAGCCGGCGGGCGCGCTTTCGCACGGCCAGCAGCAATGGCTCGAGATCGGCATGGCGGTCGCGCTGAAGCCGACCTTGCTGCTGCTCGACGAGCCGACGGCCGGGTTATCCCCGGATGAAACCTTCCGCACGGGCGAATTGGTCAAGCGCCTCGGCGCCGCAGGCATGACGGTGCTGGCGGTCGAGCACGACATGGCGTTCGTGCGCCAGATCGCGACAACCGTGACCGTGCTGCATCTGGGCCGGACGTTCGCGCAAGGCTCCGTCAAAGAGATCGTCGCGGACCCGCGCGTGGCGGAAATCTATCTCGGGGTTCCCCATGCCGCCTGAGCCGGTGCTGGCGGTGGCGGACCTGCAGTCGAGCTATGGCGCAACGCCGATCCTGACCGGGGTTGATCTCAGCGTGGGCAAGGGCGAGATCGTCGCGCTGATCGGTCGCAACGGCGTGGGCAAGACGACGACGATGCGCTGCCTCATCGGCCTGCTCCGCGCCACGGCCGGCACCATCCGCTACCAAGGGCAGGACGTGACGCGCATGACGGCCGACGACCGCGCGCGCCTCGGCATCGGCTACATTCCGCAGGGCCGGGACGTGTTCCCGCGGATGACGGTTGCGGAGAACCTCCAACTCGGAGAACTGGTCGGCGGCTCGCGCAAGTCGCGAACCGATCTGGTCTTCGAATACTTCCCGATCCTGCGCGAGCGCCGCAAGCAGATGGCGGGCACCCTATCGGGCGGCCAGCAGCAACAACTGGCGATCGGCCGCGTGCTGATGGGCAGTCCCGCGCTGATCCTGCTCGATGAGCCGTCCGAAGGCGTGCAGCCTTCCATCGTGCAGGGGATCTGCCGCGTGCTGCGCGCGATCCGCGACGACCTCGGCGCCACCATCCTGTTCGTCGAGCAGAACCTCGATACGATCCTGACGATGGCCGAGCGCGCCTATGTCATGGAGAAAGGGCACGTGGTCGCCCGGCTGGAGCCGGGGGAGGTTTCACAGGAAAGCGTCCGCCGCCACCTTTTGTTGTGATGGCAGCTGCCGTTTAGCCAGCCATCCGTCATGCCGGCGATGTCCGGCATCCAGCCGTAGACACCGAGGGAGCAATCCATGTCCCAGCATCACGAAATCCCGGCGACGCCAGAGAACATGGTGCTGGGGTACTTGGACGCGACCACGCCGCCAGTCCTCAGGGTCGCGTCGGGCGACACCGTGACCTTGCACTCCTTCCCCGCAGGTGGACGCCCGGCGCTGCCTGCGGACATCTCCCGCGTCCCGCCCGACTTCCTGGCGGCGCTCGAGGCGCTGCCGCCCGGGCCAGGTCCGCATTTCATGACCGGCCCGGTGCACGTGCAGGGGGCGGTGCCGGGCGACACCTTGCAGATCGACATCCTGGACGCCAAGCCCCGCATGGACTGGGGGTTCGTCTCGATCCTGCCGCTACTCGGCACCTTGCCCGACGAGTTCACCGAATATGAAACGATCCATCCTGCTATCGATCGGGACCGTGGCGTTTGCCGGCTGCCTTGGGGGACCGAGCTGCCGCTCGATCCGTTCTTCGGCATCATCGGGGTGGCCCCGCCCGCGGCCTGGGGCCGCTGCACGTCCTCCGTGCCGCGCGCGTTCGGCGGCAACATGGACAACAAGGAGCTGAAGCCCGGCACCACGCTCTATTTGCCGGTGTTCAACGAAGGGGCGCTGTTCATGGCGGGCGACGGCCACGGCGTGCAGGGCGACGGCGAAGTGTGCATCACGGCGCTCGAGACCGGGCTGTCGGGCACGTTCCGCCTCACCGTCCGCAAGGACCTCCGAATCACCTTCCCGTTCGCGGAGACGCCCGACCACCTGATGTCGATCGGCCTGGACGAGGACCTCGACGACGCGGCCAAGCAGGCGGTGCGCGAGATGGTGCATCACGTGTGCGCGCGAACCAACCTGTCGCGCAACCAGGCCTACATGCTTTGCTCGTTGATCGGCGACCTGCGGGTGACGCAAACCGTGGACGGGAACAAGGGCGTCCATATGATGCTCGCCAAGCGGCACATCTGACCACCGGCCGCTCGAAAGGAGGCAGCGATGTCGGGTGCGACGACGGCGGGGCTGGTGCGCGTGGGCGTCGACGTGGGCGGGACGTTCACCGACCTGGTGGTGGCCGACATGCGAGGCGGGGCGCAGCGCGTGGTGGTCCACAAGGTTCCAAGCACGCCGGCGGATCAGTCGGTCGGCGTGGTCGAGGGTGTGACGGAGCTGTGCCGCCTCGCCGACATAGCACCCGGCGACATCAGCGTGCTGTTCCATGGCACGACGGTTGCCACCAACATGGTGATCGAACGCAAGGGCGCCGAAGTCGGGATGATCACCACCCGGGGTTTCCGCGACATCCTGCACATGGCGCGGCACAAGCGGCCGCACAATTTCTCGCTGCAATTCGACGTGCCGTGGCAGAGCGCGCCGCTCATCAAGCGCCGCAACCGGCTGGTGGCGAGCGAGCGCATCCTGCCCCCGGACGGGACGGTCGAGACGCCGCTGAACGAGGACGAGGTGCGCGAAGCCGCCGCCTTGTTCCGCAAGCGCGGGCTCGACGCAGTGGTGATCGGCTTCCTGTTCTCATTCCTCAACGACGCCCACGAGCGGCGCGCCGAGGAGATCGTCCGCGAGGTGATGCCGGACGCTTTCATCTGCACCTCGTCGAGCGTCGTCAACACGATCCGCGAATACGAGCGTTTCTCGACCGTCGCGATGAACGCCTATATCGGCCCGCGCACCTCCTCCTACCTCAAGCGGTTGCAAGGTCGGCTGCAGGACGCCGGCGTGCGCTCGCCGGTGCGCATCATGCAATCCAATGGCGGTATCTCCACGGTGGAGAACTCGATGGCCCGCCCGGTCGGCATCCTGCTCTCCGGCCCGGCGGGCGGCGTGATCGGCGCGCGCACGACGGGGCAGGCCTGTGGCGTCGCCAACGTCATCACCATCGACATCGGCGGCACATCGGCGGACATCAGCGTGATCCGCGACGGCCAGGTCACGATCAAGAACCCGCGCGACACCCAGGTGGCGCTGCTGCCGGTGCTGGTGCCGATGCTCGACATCGACGCCATCGGCGCGGGCGGCGGCTCCATCGCCTACATCGACGCCGGCGGGGCGTTCCGCGTCGGGCCGCGCTCGGCGGGTGCCGACCCCGGACCCGCGTGCTACGGCCGCGGCGGGACGGAGCCGACGGTGACGGACGCGCAGGTCGTGCTCGGCCGCCTCGACCCCGACCGCTTTCTCGGCGGCGATCTCAAGATCGACCGGGACCTCGCTTATCGGGCGATCGAGACGCGGCTCGCGGGACCGCTCGGGCTTTCGGTGACGGACGCGGCGCTCGGCGTGCTGCGCATCATCAACAACACGATGGCGCTGGCGATCAACGGCAATTCGGTGGCCAAGGGCATCGACCCGCGCGGCTTCTCGTTGATGGCGTTCGGCGGCGCGGGACCGCTGCACGGCGTGGCGCTGGCGGAGCTTATTTCCGCGCGCGACGTAATCTCCCCACTGCATCCCGGCATCACCGCCGCGATCGGCTTGCTGGAAACCGAGCTGCAATATGAATACACGCGCTCCCTGCTCGTCGTGCTCAGCACGGCCGGCGAGCCGGATCTCGCCCGCTTGCAGGAAACCTTCGGCGAATTGCAGGAGGAAGCGGCGGCACAGCTCGAAAGCGACGGCATCCCGGCCGGCCAGCGCCATTTCGACCGCGTGCTGGAGTGCCGCTACGTCGGCCAGGGCTTCGAGCTGCGCGCCGCGGTGCCGGACGGCCCGATCAACAAGGACAGCGTCGGCACCGTGATACGGAACTTCTACGGCGCCCACCTGCAGGTCTACGGCCACGCGTTCGACGAGCAGTTGGTCGAGGCGGTCACGTTGCGCTTGATCGCGCGCGGGGCGACCGACACGCTTCGCTTGCCGGAGATCGAGCGAGGGGGACGGCGCGACCCCGACGAGGCGCGCATGTACGTCCGCGACACGGTGTTCGACGACGGGCAATCCCTGGCCACGCCGCGCTTCGCCCGCGACCGCTTGCGGGCCGAGGACAGCGTGACCGGCCCCGCCATCATCACGCAGCACAATAGCACGACCATCGTGCCGCCCGGCTACACGGCGCGTATGCTGTCGCATGGCGACATCGTCGTCGCCCGCTGAACGGAGCTCCGACATGACCGAGACTGTCGACCCGATCACCCTGCAAGTCATCGGCGGCGCGCTCCACGCGATCGCCGAGCAGATGGGCAACGTGCTCTACCGCATGTCGTATTCGTCCATCATCCGGGAAAGCCAGGATCTGGGCGCCGGGCTGTTCGACCGCGGGTTCAACACGCTGGCCGAAAGCGACTCGACGCCGATGCACATCGGCTCCCTGCCCGGCTATCTGCGCGGGATCGAGAAGACCATCCCGCTCGACGCCTGGAAGCCGGGCGACCTCGTGATCCACAACCACCCGTATTTCGGCGCCAGCCACTCACCCGACATCGCCATCGTGATGCCCGTGTTTCACGACGGCGCGCTGGTCGGATTTTCCGCCAACACGGCGCACCACGTCGACATCGGCGCGGCCACGCCCGGGCTCATCATCGACGTGCCGGACATGTTCTCCGAAGGCATGTTGTTCAACGCGGTGAAGCTGCACGAGGAGGGCAAGCGCAACGAAGCGCTGTGGAACTACATCCGTGGCAACACGCGCGTGCCCGCGCTGGTGATGGGCGACCTGTCCGCGCAGATCGCTTCCGTCGAGCTCGGGGTGCGGAGGTTCCAGGAATTGCTCGGCACCTACGGCCAGGACACCGTGCTGCAAGCGACGCGGCAGCTGATGGACTATTCGGAGGCCGCGCTGCGGCGCGAGATCGCCAAGATCCCGGACGGCGACTACGTGGCCGAAGGTTTCCTCGACGACGACGGGCGCAATCGGGGCAAGAACTTGCCGGTCAGGGTCACGGTGCGCATCCGAGGCGACGGAGTGGAGGTGGATCTCACCGGCTCGTCGCCGCAAGTTCCGACGGCGTTCAACGTGCCGTTCGAGGGTTCCACCAAGGTCGCGTGCTTCTTCGCGTTCCGGGCATTGCTGCTCGACACCTACACCAACCCCGATCCGATCCCGGCGAACGAAGGCTCGTTCCGCCCGGTGAAGGTGACGGCGCCCCTTGGGTGCATCTTCAACCCAATCGCCCCCGTGGCGGCGGAGGCGCGGTTCTCGCAAATCCAGCGCGTCGTTGACCTCATCATCAAGGCCCTCGCGCCCGTGGTGCCGGACCGTTGCACGGCGGGCAATGGCGCGACCTTGTCGTTCGCGGCGTTCTCCGGCGTGCGCCCGTCCGGCGACTACTGGGTGTTCCTGGAAGTCAACGAGGCGGCGATGGGCGGCCGGCCGGGCTCGGACGGGCCGGATACCGTCGAGGAGCTGATGCGCAACACGCGCAACAACCCGCTCGAGGATCTCGGCATGCACCTGCCGTTGATCTGCGATCGCTACGAGGTGCGCGACGACGTGTTCCCCGGTCCCGGCAAGTTCCGCGGCGGCATGGGCGTCATCAAGTCGCAGCGCTTCCTCCATGCCGGTTCCGTCACCCACGAGGCGGACCGCCACGAGGACAAGCCGTGGGGCGTGTTCGGCGGCCAGGAGGGCCACGGCGGGCGGTTGGAAATCTACAACGCGGCCAAGCCGACGGACATCGCGCAGCACCCCGCGAAGATCTCGGGGCTTCTCACCGTAGCGGGCGACGTGATGTCCTACTTGTCGCCGTGCGGCGGCGGCTACGGCGATCCGCTCGAGCGCGATCCCGTCAAGACGCTCGACGACATTCTGGACGGCTACATCACCCCCGGGCACGCCGCCGAGGTCTACGGCGTGGTGGTCGATCCGGTGGACGACGGGTATGGCTGGAAGCTGAACCTGGCGGAAACTCACGCGCGACGCGCGGGGCTCAAAAGCTAGCAGGATCCGCCACGCGGCTAGCCCAGCCAATGGCCCGGGCGGTCGCCGCGGCGTTACGAGCGCATTCCGCCCTGTTCCTGATGCGGCCCGGCATCGGGAGTATCGGATTCTGTCTCGGTCGATGCCGGACGCGACGGAACGGTGCTGGTCGCCTCGTCCTGCTCGCCCGCGAGGTCCGGATCTTCCGGAAGCCCGTCGGATGTTCTCGGCCTATCGCTCATGTCACCCCACCCCAACGTCGAGATAACTGGATGAACGCGGCCCCTCGGCGAGGGATCTACCGCAAAACGCGATGCGCCCGGCATTCCGGGTGGAACGCCGGGCGCTCGCTTCGGGACGCCATCACTTAGGACGGCTCAAGCGCAGCAATACTACTTGCAGGGGTCCGCTGACGACCCAGCCTGCGCGTATTGCTGTTGTCCGGCCGTGAACCGCGGGTGGGGTTGGCTGCTGTCATACACCCCGCCCGGAACCCCGCCGCCGCCTGCCGTGAAGCGCGGGTGCGGCTGCTGGCTGCTCTCGACCGCCCCAGGAATGCCGCCGCCACCTGCCGTGAAGCGCGGATGAGGCTGCTGACTGCTATCAACCGCCCCAGGAATGCCGCCGCCACCTGCCGTGAAGCGCGGATGAGGCTGACTGCTGCCGTTGAGCCCCTGCGGGTAGCCTTGCGTGTTATGCGCCTTGGGCACGCAGCCATTGTTGGAGGTCTGCGCAAAAGCGCCGGTCGACAATCCCAAGCCGAGCGCCAGTGCGGAGGTGAACGTGAGCAATCTCATGTGAACTGTCCTTCCGGGCGAGCCCCTCGGTCGATCGGTGATCCGCCAACCCAGGCCGGCTCTTTCTTGCACCGTTAAGTGCGAATGTACGCCGCCCCCCGCAAGATGAGCGGCCGCGATTTGATCGCATTTCGCATCGGATCACATAATTGTTAGATATACACTGATCCGGTCGGCAATCTTCCTTCCGCTCATGCCGGAGTTCGTCGACTTGCACGGCTCCGCATGCGCGGTTGAATACGGTGACCGAACTGATCCATTCCCACCACGAAATCGTCAAAGGTCAACATGATTCCGCTCGTGCCTGGCACCTCCGCCGCCTCGTCGAGCAGGCGGGCGATGGTCGTGTAGGAACCGACCAGGGTTCCCATGTTGAAGTTGATCGCTGACTCGGGAAGATTGATCGCCCGCGCCGTCGAGTCGGCCGATGCCGTTTTATCGGCGGCCCCTTGATCGGCCATCCAGGCGAGCGCGTCGATGTCGGTGCCGGCCTTGTAGCGCGCCCACTTCGCCATCGCGCGCTCGTCCGTCTCGTCGGCGATGACCATGAACAGCACATAGGAGCCCACGTTTCGGCCGGTCTTGGCCACCGCCGCGCCGAGCCGCGCGTTGGCGGGCGCGTATGCCTGAGGCGTGTTCAAGCCGCTGCCGAGGACAAAGGTGAAGTCTCCGTACTCGGCGGCGAACTGCATCACCCGATCGCTCTGCCCGGCGCAGACGATCTTGACCCGCTGCGATGGCGGAGGGCTCAGGCGGCAATCGTTCATCGTGAAGTAATTGCCCTTGAAGTCCGAGCGCCCGGTCTCCCAAAGCTCTTTCATCACTTGGACGTATTCCGAGCTGTAATCGTAGCGGCGGGGGAAATGCTCGTCTCCGGGCCACAGCCCCATCTGGTCGTATTCGGCTTTCTGCCAGCCGGACACGATGTTGATGCCGAACCGGCCCGGCGCGATGCTGTCGATGGTCGAGGCCATGCGCGCCACGATGGCGGGCGGCATCGTCAGCAGCGCGACCGAGGCGTAGAGCTGAATCCGCTCGGTGACGGCGGCGAGGCCCGCCATCAGGGTGAACGATTCGAGGTTGTGGTCCCAGAACTCCGACTTGCCGCCAAAGCCGCGCAACTTGATCATCGACAGCGCGAAGTCGAGGCCGTGTTGCTCGGCCTTCTCCAGGATGCGACGATTGAGGTCGAAGCTCGGCATGTATTGCGGCGAGGTTGTGGAGATCAGCCACCCGTTGTTGCCGATCGGAATGAAGACGCCGATGTCCATCGCGAACCTCCGCTTTGTCTAGCGTGGCCTAGCAACATAGATGCCAGCTTGATCGACGGCCAGAGTTCGATCCGATCGGAAACCGCCCGATTGCGCCGGCGACATCGTTTACGTACACCGAGCGCAGGGAGTCGCCCGATGACGCAACAAACGCCCAAGGGCGCATGGCCGGTCGCGGTCATGTTGTTCGGCTATCAGCTGGTCAACTTCGCCGACAAATCGGTCGTCGGGTTGGCGGCCGTGCCGATCATGCAGGAATTGCATCTGACCCCGAAGCAGTTCGGCCTGCTCGGCTCGGCGTTCTTCCTGCTGTTCTCCGTTTCGGGGGTGCTGGTGGGCTTCCTTGCCAACCGCCGCCCGACGAAGGCGATACTACTGATCCTGGCGTTGGCATGGGCGTTGGTGCAGTTCCCGATGTTGTTCGGTGTCGGGTTCGCGACCCTGCTCGTTTGCCGCGTGCTGCTCGGCGTCGGCGAAGGCCCGGCCGGCGCAGTGGCCACCCACGCTGTTTATAAGTGGTTTCCGGACGAGAAGCGCACTATCCCGACCGCCATCCTGTCGCAGGGTGCCGCAGTCGGCGTCATCATCGCCTTGCCCGCGCTGAATTGGATCATCGTCCATGTGTCGTGGCATTGGGCGTTCGGCGCGCTCGGCATTGTCGGGTTGATTTGGGCGGCGGCCTGGTCATTTATCGGCCGGGAGGGGCCGCTATCGGACCCACCGGCGGTCGCAGCGGGCGGCTACCGCGTCCCGTACTCGAAGCTGCTCCTCAGCCGGACGTTCATCGGCGGCGCGTTGGCCTGTTTCGGCGCCTACTGGTCGTTGTCGCTTGGGCTGACCTGGTTCACCCCGTTTATCGTCAAGGGGCTCGGCTTTTCTCAGCAAAGCGCCGGATGGCTGGCGACCTTGCCATGGGTGATCGGCGCGGTCACGATCATCAGCGCCGGCGTGATTTCGCAAGCGCTGGTGGGCCGCGGCGTCGGCACGCGCACTGCCCGCGCCGTGCTCGGCACCGTGCCGATGATCGTGGGCGGCTGTTTGCTGCTTCTGCTCCCTCTGGTCGGCGACGGAGCGGCCGAGATCGCGTTGCTGATGGTGGGGACCGGGCTGACCGGGCCGATCTACGTCGTTTGCGCGCCGATGCTGAGCGAGTTCACCCCGATCGCCCAACGCGGCGCGGTGATTGCCATCTTTGGCGCTATCTATACCTTCGCCGGCATCATCGCGCCGTTCGTGAACGGCAGCCTCATCGAGGGCGCCGCAACCCCGCTGGCCGGATATCATACCGGGTTCCTGGTCTGCGCCGCCGCGCAGATCGCGGGCGGGCTGGCTGGGCTCGCGCTGATGTGGCCGCAAGCGGACCGTGCGCGCATCGCCCGGCTACGGGCGGCCGCCGACCCGGTCGGCGTGGCTCGGGCATGAAGGAGCCATCGCCGCGATCGGATCGCCGATGCGGACGACGCCCCCCGTCACCACGCGAGCGGTGATGCCGCCGTGCCCGCGCACGGCGTTGTAACCGCCCACGCCCAGGGTTGCCTCCATGCGTGAACACGGGTGGCACGGCCCGGTGACCTCCAGCACCGCCGTTCCAAGCGAGAATCGCGTGAGCGCCAGCAGGTTCACCCCGGACACGACGATGTTGCGGCGGAGCTCTTCCGGCCGGACGAACTCGCGGCCGAGATAGCTGGCGACCGCCGCGAGGTGCTCGGTCGCGATCAGCGTCACCTGACGCGCGCGGGTCGTCCGACTGCCGTAGTGGTCGCCCTGCAGCCCGTCGTCCGGATCAAGCACGGCCACCTTTACCGCGTTCATGGGCTGTCGCCGCGCTGGGCGCAGGCCGATGAAACGAACATCGCCCGGACGGAAGGGTGCGGCCAGGAGGGCGGCCAGCGGGGAGGACGGGTTCAGCATGCCACGACGGCCGCGGGCCAGGGATTGTTGCCCTCGCGCAGCCAGGACAGCGAAGCGCGCCAGAAGCCCTCGCGATGGCGCTCGTGAAACAGGCCGAAATGACCGATGAAGGGCAGCCCCAAGTCGCGCGGCCGGAGCAGCACCCGCGTCGGGTCACTCCCCCTGTAGGGGGACAAGCCGCGACGGATCGCGCGCGCGGTGCCGAACTCGTCGTCCGCCACCCGCACCGCGAGGATCGGCGCGCGCACCGCGGCGAAACGCGCGAGGATCGCGGCACGGTCGCGGACGGGGTAGCTCCGCTCAAAGCGGGCGCGCCGGAAGCTCCACTCGAACGCGACCCCTGCCGGCAGGTCCTCCAGCCAGCCGAGACGCTTGCCGGGGAAATAGCCGAAGGCCGCAGTCAACGCGGGCATCGTCACGTGCCACTTGAGGAAGAGCATGGCGCGGCGAGCGGCGGCGTAGTCCGGCCAGTACGCATATTGCGCGCCCACGGCGAGAATGCGCGCGAGACGTGCCGCACTCGGCGCGAAGCCGGGCAGAAACCCGCCGATGCTGTGGCCGACGACCTGGAGCGGCGATCCGTCGAACCGCTGGCCCATGAACCTGATGGCTGCCTCGAAATCGCGCTCACCCCAGTCCCGCCACCGAATGCCCGAGCCGCGCAGCCGAGCTGGCCGCGATCCGCCGATCCCGCGGTAGTCATAGGTCAGGGCGGCGAAACCCTCATTCGCCAGGAAGCGCGCGTAGCGATGGTAATAGCGCGCAAGCACGCCCGTGGCCGAGTTGATGATGACGGCTCCCCTCGAGCGATCGGGCGGAAGCCAGAGATGGCCGGCGAGCAGGAGATCGTCCAAGCACATGATCGCCACGGGTTCCGCAACAGCCGTCAATCGATCATCTTCCGCGCTCGGGGGTTTGCTTGGTCGGCGGGAAAGGTCAGCGGGCGTGCCGACATCCGCCAAGCCTGTTCAGAGACCGGCTGATGCGTGTTGCCCCTGCATGATGGCTTTCCAGCATCTCTAAATCCCGCGCAATGGGACGGGAGGGCTCCCCCCCTTCCGCGCGCTCGGGAGCGTCCATGCGCGCGCTGACGATGATCGCGAGCTTGCAGTCGGAGGACAACCGTGCCGTGTCGGCCGCTACGGATGCCGGCGATTCCCGTGCCGATCGGCCGTGAGCTGACTCGACCGCTATACCCCAGCTGACATATCGTCTCCCGCACGAAAACCGTGATCCAAACGGCTCACCAAACTGGAATTCAGGAGGAAACCACGCATGGATGCAATCGCGCTCGACCAGCGGCTGAGCCCGTCGGTCGCCGAACGGCTGGGCCGCAATGGCCAGCTCCTGATCGACGGCAAGTTCGTGCCGGCGGCCTCGGGAAAGACTTTTCCGGTCTACAATCCGGCAACCGGCACCGTGATCAGCAGCGTGGCCGAAGCCGATATTGAAGACGTGAACCGCGCGGTCGCGGCCGCCCGCCGTGCCTTCGACGGAAAGGAATGGTCGCGCACCACGCCGTCCGTACGCGGCCGGCTGTTGTGGAAGCTCGCCGACCTGATCGAGCAGCATACCGAGGATTTCGCCCAGCTCGAATCGATCGACAACGGCAAGCCCGTGTCGGTCGCGCGCGCGGCGGATGTCCCGCTGTCGGTGGACACGTTCCGCTACATGGCCGGCTGGGCGACCAAGATCACCGGCCGCACCAGCGACATCTCCATGCCGGGCGAGTGGCTGACCTACTCGCGCAAGGAGCCGGTCGGCGTCGTCGGCCAGATCATCCCGTGGAACTTTCCGCTGCTGATGGCGGCCTGGAAGCTTGCCCCGGCGCTCGCCGCCGGCAACACCGTTGTATTGAAAACCGCCGAGCAGACGCCGCTCTCGGCGCTGCTGCTGGCCGAACTGGTGCTGGAGGCCGGCTTCCCGCCGGGCGTCGTCAACATCATTTCCGGGTTTGGCGAAACCGCCGGGGCAGCGATCGCCGGGCATGACGACGTGGACAAGGTGGCGTTCACCGGCTCCACCGAGGTCGGCAAGCTGATCGTCAAGGCCGCCGCAGGCAACCTGAAGAAGGTCACCTTGGAACTCGGCGGCAAGTCGCCGGTGCTGGTGTTTCCCGACGCCGACGTGGAGAAGGCGGTCGCCGGCGCGGCCAACGCCATATTCTTCAACATGGGCCAGTGCTGCGTCGCCGGCTCGCGTCTGCTCGCCCATAAAAAGGTCTACGACCAGATCGTCGAGGGCGTGTCGAACATTGCCGGCAAGCTGAAGGTGGGCGAGGGCATGGACCCGTCCACCGAGATCGGGCCGCTGGTTTCGGAGGAGCAGTTCAAGCGCGTCACCGGCTTCCTCAGCTCCGGCCGTGACGAGGGCGCGCGCGTCGCCAAGGGTGGCGATCGCGTCGGCAATCAAGGCTACTTCGTGGCGCCGACCGTGCTCGCCGACACCACGGATCAGATGAAGGTCGTCCGCGAGGAGATCTTCGGCCCGGTCGTCTGCGCGGCGCCCTTCGACGACGACGACCTGGAGCGGATCACCCGCGAGGCCAACAAGACAAGCTACGGCCTCGCCGCGAGCGTTTGGACGAGCAATCACGCGCTGGCGCATCGCGTTGCCAATCGCCTGCGCGCCGGCACGGTGTGGATCAACTGCCACAACGTGTTCGATGCCGCTCAGCCCTTCGGCGGCTACAAGCAATCCGGCTGGGGCCGCGAAAGCTCCGAGGAGATTTTCCACTCCTACACAGAAACCAAGGCGATCACGGCGGCACTCGCGCCCTGAGACGTGCAATCCTGCCCTGCCGCTTCGGCGTTCGAGGCGGCAGGGTCAGGATAGCTTGAGCCGGTCCGGCTTTTCAGAAACAGAGCCTGCCTGGCGCCGCAGGTGCGTGGGTCCTCGCCCTACGGAGCATCGTATCCCGACGGCGGGACGAAGCCGTGCCATTCCTTTTCCAGCCAGCGCGCCACGGCGATCGTGGTCCGGTCGCCATGCATCGGTCCCACGATTTGCGCGCCCACGGGCAGGCCGGCCTTCGTGAAGCCGATCGGCGCGCATGTGGACGGGAGGTGGAACGCCCCGACGACGCCGGGCCAGAACATCAGGTCGTTGTAGTGGATTTCCTGGCCGTTCACGGTCACCCGCCGGTCGAAGGTCGGGCCGTCCTGGCGGTGCGGGAGCGCCCCGGTGGCGAAGGCCGGGCAGAGCAGCACGTCCCAGTCCCGGAAGAACGCGCCCCAAGCGCGCCTGATCTGGGTGCGGCGCTCGTTGAGGCCAAGCCACTCGCGATGCGTCATGTCGGCGGTGCGGGCCATGATGGCGTCCGCGCTCATGTCGTCGGGGCTGTAGCGCTTGGCCGCCTCGCGCATGGTGGCGATCTTCTCATCGTCCATCCGGCCGCTCAACGCGGCGTTCATCAGCCGCAAGAAGACACGATACGCCTCCGTCGGGTCGAACGAGGGTCGGGCGGCGCCGCTGGCCTCGGCGCCGCTGCGGCGGAGGAACGTGGCGAGCTCGTCCATGAGCGCGGTCACTTCGGCGTCGGTCGCCTGCCCGGGCTGCTCGGCCCACACGGCGACCCGCAATCCCTGGAAACCCTCCGGCCGTGGCGCGGGCAAACCCAGGCTCAGGGCGGTTTCCGCCTCGTCGGGCCGGCCGAGCAGGTCGAGGCCGATGGCGAGGTCGTCGGCCGAGCGGGCCAGCGGCCCGATCACCGAGATGTCCGTCATGGCGGCGGCGTCAAACAGCGCGTGGCCGCGCGGCGGCAACAAGCCCCAGGTCGGCTTGTGGCCCCACACCCCGCAGAACGCCGCCGGCACGCGGATGGAGCCGGCGATGTCGCTGCCGATCTCAAACCCGGTCAGCCCAGCCGCCAGCGCCGCCGCCGATCCGCCGGAGGAGCCGCCGGGCGTGTGGTCGAGATTCCATGGGGTGTGGGTGGCCCCGTAGATCGGGTTGTAGCTCTGCCAATCACCGAGACCGACGGGCACGTTGGTCTTGCCGAACACGACGGCGCCCGCGGCCTCCAGCCGCTGCACGGCGAGCGCGCTCGTTTCGGCCCGGTGCCCCCGCCGGTTTTCGAAGCCCCAGGTCGTGGGCAGGCCGGCCACGTCGTAGCTTTCCTTGGTGGTCATGGGCACGCCGTGCAGCGGGCCGCACGTGTCCCCCCGCTTGCCGTCGAGCGCGCGGGCCCCCCCGCCGGCCCCCGCGCAATACCCGCCCACCCACGCGGTGAGCCGCGCGGCCCGCCCCGCCCCGCG
>CAXUIE010000022.1:0-19482 GCA_964250825.1 uncultured Acidisphaera sp.
CGTCGGTCGCCATCAGCTCGAGGCAGGCTTCGATCAGCAGCTTCTCGGTGAACGGGTCGCCCACCTGCACGGTGGGCCGCTTCGCCTCGGCGTTCGCGCCGAACTCGGCCGAGGCCATGGTCGCGCCATGGATGCCGTCGCGCCCGGTGCGCGAGCCGACATACACCACCGGATTGCCCACGCCGGCGGCGGCGCTGAGGAAGATGCGGTCGGCGCGCGCGATGCCGACCGTCATCGCGTTGACCAGCGGGTTGCCGTCAAACGAAGAGTGGAAGTTGATCTCGCCGCCCACGGTGGGGACGCCGACGCAGTTGCCGTAACCGCCGATGCCGCGCACCACCCCATCCACGATTGGCCTGGTGCGCGGGTGATTCGGGCTGCCGAACCGCAGCGCGTTCAGGTTTGCGATCGGACGGGCGCCCATGGTGAACACATCGCGCAGGATGCCGCCGACCCCGGTGGCGGCACCCTGGTAGGGCTCGATGAAGCTCGGGTGGTTGTGGCTTTCCATCTTGAACACGGCGGCGAGCCCGTCGCCGACATCGACCACGCCCGCGTTCTCGCCCGGTCCGTGGATCACCCAAGGCGCCCTCGTCGGCAGCTGCTTGAGCCACACCCTCGAGGATTTGTACGAGCAATGCTCCGACCACATGACGCTGAACACGCCGAGTTCGGTCAGCGTGGGCGCGCGGCCCATGATCGCCAGCACCTTGCCGTACTCCTCGGCGCTGAGACCAAAGCGGTGGGCGAGATCCTCGCCGATCACGGGGGAGGTCACGCGGCCAAGGACGCCGTGAGCGCGTCGAACAACGGCCTGCCGTCGACGCCACCCGTAAGCGGGTCGACGACATTCTCGGGATGCGGCATCAGGCCGAGCACGCGGAGATTGGCGCTGAACACACCGGCGATGTTGCGCGCCGAGCCGTTGCGGTTCGCCGTGTCGGACAGCTCGCCCGAGCGGGTGACATAGCGAAACGCGACCAGGTTTTCGCCTTCCAGCCGGTCAAGCGTGGCGGGGTCGGCGAAGTAGTTGCCCTCGCCGTGCGCCAAGGGCGCGCGGAACACATCTCCCCGGTTCCAGCGCGAGGTGAACGCCGTGTCTTCCCGCTCGACGCGAACATGACAGTCCATCGACAAGAAGCGCAACGCGGCATTGCGCAGCAAGGTGCCGGGCAGCAATCCGCCTTCGGTGAGTATCTGAAACCCGTTGCACACGCCGAGCACGTAGCCGCCGGCATCCGCGAAGGAGCGGACAGCCGCCATCACCGGGGAGCGCGCGGCCATCGCGCCGGCGCGGAGATAATCGCCGTAGGAGAACCCGCCCGGCAGCACCACGAGATCGAGCCCGGACAGGTCGGTTTCGGTGTGCCACACCAGCCGCGCATCGCGGCCCGACGAGCGCTTGAGCGCGATCGCAATGTCGCGGTCCCGGTTGATGCCGGGAAACAGGACGATGCCGGCGTTCATTCTCCGCGTATCACTCGCCGAAGCTGACACGAAAACTCTCGATCGCGGCATTGGCCAGCAGCTTGTCCGCCATCGCCTCGGCCGCCGCGCGCGCGCGTTCGGGATCGGTTTCGGCGAGTTCGAGCTCGAACACCGTGCCGGCCCGCACCGCGCCCACGCCGGCGAAGCCGAGCGTGCCGAGGGCTTGGCCGATGGCGCGGCCCTGCGGATCGAGCACGCCGGGCTTGGGCATCACGGTCACCACCGCCTTCACTGGATCACCGCCCTCACTGGATAAGCTCCGGCCCCTTGAGGTCGCGCACGCCGGCTTCCGGCAGGATCCCGAGGCGCCTGGCGACCTCCTGATACGCCTCCTCGACCTGCCCCAGGTCGCGGCGAAAGCGGTCCTTGTCCATCTTCTCGTTCGTCTTGCTGTCCCACAGCCGGCAGTTGTCCGGGCTGATCTCGTCGGCGAGCACCAGGCGCATTTCCTCGTTTTCCCACAAGCGGCCGTATTCGAGCTTGAAGTCGACCAGGGTGATGCCGACGCCGAGGAACAGGCCGCTCAGGAAGTCGTTGATCCGCAAGGTGAGGGCGACGATGTCGTCCATGTCTTGCGTGGTCGCCCAGCCGAAGGCGGTGATGTGCTCCTCGCTGATCATCGGGTCGTTCAGCGAGTCGTTCTTGTAGTAGTACTCCAGGATCGATCGCGGCAGCCGCGTGCCTTCCGGAATGCCGAGCCGCTCGGACAAGCTGCCCGCGGCGACGTTGCGGACCACCACCTCGAGCGGGATGATCTCCACTTCGCGGATCAGCTGCTCGCGCATGTTGAGCCGCCGCACGAAATGGGTCGGGATGCCGATATCCTGCAGCCGAAGCATAAGGTATTCGCTGATCCGATTGTTGAGCACCCCCTTGCCAGTGATGACGCCCTTCTTTTGCGCGTTGAAGGCGGTCGCGTCGTCCTTGAAATATTGCACAAGGGTGCCAGGCTCCGGCCCCTCGAACAGGATCTTCGCCTTTCCCTCGTAAAGCTGGCGGCGGCGGGCCATCCGACATTCCTTTCTGCTCGCCCCCGCCGCGGAGGCGTAGCTGGGCGCGATCACGGCTGCGTCGGTATAGCAGCGGCCGCCCGCGCCCGCCAACGCGGCAGTACGTAAGGAAGGCAGCGTCGCGTCTTTAATGAGATGTTCACCGCGCGCTGCAAAGCTGTCTCGACATGGCGCAAATCGGGATTGCAATGCATGACGGGACAGGTAGCGGGGGGCGCGTTGCCCCGCGGGCGACCTTGTTTGCCGTAATCGATGGCCTAGTCGAGGCAGTCATCGTCGTGGACCGGGCGCTTCGGGTTCGCCTGGCGAACGACGCGGCGCGCGCCATCCTCGATTGCGGCGCGGCGACAATGACGGGCCGCCCCTCCCTCGTGGCGATGCTGCATCGCAGCCGGTCGCTGGATGCCGATGCGTGCGGCCAAGTAACGGCCGCCGTGCAACAAGCGATGACGGACGGCGTGGACGTCAGGCGCTTCGTGCGGCTCAGCAAGGGCGGACGCGCCAGCCTGACCATCCGCCGCATCGCCGCTGGGCGCTGGCGTTTGATCATCGGCCAGCCCGCCGCCGAGAAGTCCGGCCGTCGATACGGGCGCGATCCGCTGACCGGTCTCGCGGACCGCAAGGCGTTGCGCGAGCGGCTGACCGCCTCGCTGGGGCAGGGGGCTGCGACCCTGCTGCTCATCGACCTCGACCGGTTCAAGACGGTCAACGACACCCTCGGCCACCCCGTTGGCGATCAGCTGCTTTGCGCGGCCGCGGAGCGGATGCGTCACGCGGTGCGCCGGCGCGATCTGGTGGCGCGGCTCGGCGGCGACGAGTTCGCGATCCTGCTTCGAGGCCGCTCCGACATTGGCGAGGCGATGTCGCTCGCCGAGCGCCTCCTCGACCTGCTGGCCCGCCCTTACCTGCTCAAGGGCAACCTCGTGAGCACGGGTGCGAGCATCGGCGTCGCCGCCGCGTCGGGCTGCTCGGACGCCGACGAGATAATCCGCCGCGCCGATCTCGCGCTTTACCAAGCCAAGGCCGACGGGCGGGGCGCTGCCAGGCCGTTCGACTCGACCATCGATGACCGGGCGCGGGCTCGTTCGGCGTTGGAAGCCGATCTCCGCCGCGCCGTGGCGCTGCGCCAGTTCAGCCTGTACTATCAGCCGCAATACGATATGTCGCGCGACCGCCTGGTCGGCTTCGAGGCGCTGCTGCGATGGCCGCATCCGGATCGCGGCATGGTGTCGCCTGCTTCCTTCGTGCCGGTGGCCGAGGAGCTGGGCCTGATCGGGAACATCGGAGCCTGGGCGCTGCAGCGGGCCTGCGCCGAGGCGGCTCAGTGGTCGCACCCGCTGCGGGTCGCCGTGAACGTTTCTCCATTGCAGTTCGAACGCGGCGACGAACTGATCGCCAACGTGCGGACCGCCTTGATGCGATCTGGCTTGCCGCCGGACAGGCTGGAGCTCGAAATCACCGAAAGCGCGCTGCTGGCCGCCGAGGCATCGACCTTGGCGACGCTGCATTCGCTTCGGGCGCTCGGCGTGCGCATCTCGCTCGACGATTTCGGCACCGGCTACTCGTCCCTGAGTCAGCTTCGGAGCTTTCCATTTGACAAGATCAAGATCGATCGATCGTTCGTGAACGATGTCGCCCACAATCCCCAGGCGTCGGCCATCATTCGCGCGATCAGCGCCCTGAGCGAAAGCCTCGGCATGGCGACGATCGCCGAAGGCGTCGAAACAGACGAGCAAGCCCGGGCGATCGCGCGGAACGGCTGCGAAGACATCCAGGGCTATCTGATAAGCAGGCCGGTTCCGGCCGGCGACGTCGAGAGCGTCATCGAGCGATATGGCGCGGAGACCGGCGAACGGACCACCCCATCGCATTCCCCGCAACGCTCACAGTCGGAGCTTCATCATGCCTGACCTTCATCGCATCATCTACTGCAGCCGGAGCCGCGTGAGTGGAACGCGCGCGAGCGTGGATGCGGAGGTGCGCCGCATCCTGGCGCGCTCGCGGTCGAACAACGCGGCGGCCTCGATCGGCGGCGCGCTGCTGTTTTCCGACGATTGCTTCGCGCAAGTCCTGGAAGGTCCGAGCGACGCCCTGGAGCGCGCGTTCGAGCGCATCCAGCGCGACACTCGCCACGGCGATGTCGTGGTGCTGCGGAGCCAACCGGCCAACGAGCGGCAGTTTCCTTGCTGGTCGATGGCCTACGCGGGCCTGCCCAATACCGGGAGCCCGCGGCGACTTGCTCGGATCGGCTTCGAAAGCGCCTTTTCCGGCCAAACGACGGCGGCCGGCCATACCGTGCTCGACCTGCTCCGGAACTTGATGAGCGATGTTGTCGAGGCCTGACCAGGCGCGGTCAGCCCGTGGCGCGCCCGGGCAGCACGACAGGCGCGAACCGCCACGCGTCGGGCGGCCCGGCGGCGAACAGCCAATCGGGCGCCCCCGCCCGCGATAACGCCAGCAAGGCGCTGCTCGCCGTGCCGTAGCCCTCGCGCGGGGGGATGCTGATCTGTTCCGCAGCCGGGCCGGACTGGTCGGCGAGGATGGCCCGCCAGCTTTCCCATCCGTCGAGCCGCCCGCGCGCTGGGCGCGCAGGCGGGACCGCCGCGCGGAAACGGGGCAGGTGGCGAGCGATCCTCGCGCTGCCCATGTCGTCGGGCTCGTGCGACGTGATCATGTGAACGCCCGGCGACAACCAGGCGGGCTCCGGACGGCCGCGACCGAGGCCTCGAAGGAACATGGCGCCGTCGCGGTCGGCGACCACCATGTTGAACGGGCGCCACGCGGCGGCGTCGAGCGCGCCGATCGCGACCGCCGCCGCGGCGGCGGTCTGATGGTCGAGTGCAAGAAGGGGCAGCTCACCCCGGCTTCGCCGTCCCGGCGCAGGGCCGAGCGTGCCCGGACGGTTCAACACCGTCGCGACCACCCCGGCGCGGTTCCCCGCCATCCAGGTTCCGCCCGCCATTCGGTCGCGTCCGCCGCCCACGCCCGGGCGCTCCGGCCAATGCGCCGCCGGATGGTCCCATGGGCGATCCAGCCGCTCGTCCCGGTTCGCGGCGAGCAACACCGGCCACTCATGCCGCGGGCGGATCAGCAGGACGACGGTGCACACCTGGCTTCACCATATGCGCTGTACTTCACGGAAGGGCTCCAACAGGCCGAACCCGTCCGCCCCGGCTATCGATAGAAGCGGTGCCGGTGACGGCGATGTTGCCGGTGCCGGTAGGCACGGCTTCGATTAAACTGAACCGTTGTGATCGCTGTTTCGGGCATCTGCACCATCGGACGCACCGGGGGCGGCCGCGGCGGAACGCGCGTCACCGCTCGCCGCCATGACAACGAGGGCAGCCAGCAAGATCATGGGTCGCAACATGCCGTGCCTTCCTCAAGAGGGGCGACTCCACCCTGTTTCGAGCGCAGGGCCGGGTTCTCCGAACACGCGCTCGAACACGAGGTCAAGGGAGCGAAGATGGGTTTGCGGGTCCATCGCCCGATCGAGGTCGACCGCACGGACGCGGCCGGCAACGTCCGGATCGGCCAGGAGATTCTCGCGGAAGCTTCGCCCGTCGGGTTCGCCGAGCGCCGTCCATGTCGCCATCGCGTTGCGCTGAACGACCCGGTAGGCGTCCTCGCGCGAGATCCCGGCGCGGGCCAGAGCGATCATCACCTCGCCGCTATGGACGACGCCGCCCAGGCTTTCGAGGTTGGCCCGCATCCGCTCGGGATACACGGTCAAACGCTCCATGAGCCCGGCAAGGCGCGCGAGCGCGAAATCGAGAGCGATCGTTGCATCCGGGCCGATCACCCGTTCAACGCTCGAGTGGCTGATGTCGCGTTCATGCCACAGGGCGACGTCCTCGAGCGCGGGCACGGCGGCGGCGCGCACGACGCGCGCGAGTCCCGTGAGATTTTCGCTCAGCACCGGATTTCGCTTGTGCGGCATGGCGCTCGAGCCTTTCTGGCCCGGGTGGAAGAACTCCTCCGCTTCCCGCACCTCCGAGCGCTGGAGGTGCCGCACCTCCGTGGCCAGCCGCTCCACGCCGCTCGCCACAACGGCCAGCGTGCAGAAATACGCGGCGTGCCGGTCGCGCGGGATCACCTGGGTCGAGATCGGCTCGACCGCGAGCCCGAGCTCGGCCGCCACGTACGCCTCTACCCTGGGATCGACATGGGCGAAGGTGCCGACCGCGCCGCTCAACGCCCCCATCGCGATCTCGGCGCGCGCGGCCTGCAAGCGGCGGCGATTGCGCGAGAACTCGGCATAATGACCCGCGAGCTTGAGGCCGAACGTGGTGGGCTCGGCGTGGATGCCGTGGCTTCGCCCGATCGTCAACGTGTGCTTGTGCTCGAATGCGCGCGCGCGCAACGCCGCGAGCACCGCGTCCAGATCTCGCAGCAGGATGTCCGTCGCCCGCGCGAGCTGGACCGACAGGCAGGTGTCGAGCACGTCGCTGCTGGTCAAGCCAAGATGAACGAAACGGCTGTCCTCGCCGATGCCCTCGGCCAGCCAGGTGAGGAATGCGATCACGTCGTGGCGGGTTTCGCGTTCGATCGCGTCGATTCGCGCGAGGTCGGCCGCGCTGATGTCGGCGACCTTGGCCGCGCCGTTGCGCCGGATGTTGCCGGCCGCCCGCTCCGGAATGACGCCGATCGCGGCCATGGCCTCGGCGGCGAGCGCCTCGATCTCGAACCAGATCCGGAAGCGGTTTTCCGGCGCCCAGATCGCCGCCAGCTCCGGCCTCGTGTAGCGGGGAACCATTGCGAGGTTGTCTCCCTTTGTGCCGCGAACCCGGTCGAGCGCGAACCAACCGGCTAGACAGGCCATCAACGCCTGACAAGACGGAAAAGGTCCGCATCGGAATGCCGTCGCTGCCTCCCACCCTGGTCCACGACGCGACGGCGCTGGCGCAGATCGTGTTCATCGACGTGGCCCTGGCGGGCGACAACGCCGTCGTGGTCGGCTTGGCGGTGGCCGGCCTGCCTGCGGCGCAGAAGCGGCGCGCCATCCTACTCGGCATCGCGGGCGCGACGGTCATCCGGATCGGCTTTGGCGCCATCACCCTCCAGCTGCTCGCGATCATTGGACTGACGCTCGCCGGCGGCTTGCTGCTGCTTTGGGTTTGCTGGCGGATGTACCGCGAGTTGCGCCGGCACGGCCTTGGCGGACCGGCCGCCTCCCGGCCGCCCAAGACGCTCGGCCAGGCGATGCTGCAGATCGTCCTGGCCGATGTGTCGATGAGCCTCGACAACGTGCTCGCGGTGGCCGGCGCGGCGAATGGCAGCGCCTGGGTGCTGTCGGCCGGCCTTGCCTTGTCGGTGGCGCTCATGGGGTTCGCCGCCGGGTTGATCGCCGGCCTGCTCGAACGCTTCCGCTGGATCGCCTGGCTCGGCCTGGTGATCGTGCTCTACGTGGCGCTGCACATGATATGGGAGGGCAGCAACGAGGTGGCGGCGCGCACCACGCTGGACGAACGGGTCGCCGCCGCGTTCGGGCGCGTTCTGGAACGGCTCTCGCCCTAGGCGGGGCGATCACGAGCGAGCGCCGCGGCAGCGCCCTGCACCACCTTGAGCGCCGCGATGCCCGCTTCGCCAAGCCCCTCGATCTCCCGCAAGGCGGCCAGTGGCGCCGCCACCGCGCCCGCAAGGCTGCCGAAACGCGCGATCAGCGCCCGCGCGATCGGCTTCGTGTCGCGCCGCGGCAACGCGCCATACAACACCATCTCGAGCAACTCGAAATCGGCGAGGACGTCCGCCCCGTCCCGCAGCACGCGCGACCGCATCCGCGCCCGATGCCCTTCCGCGCCCGCCAGGACGGGTTGAGGCAAGTCAAGACGACCATTACGGAGATCAGGGGAGGACACTGCAGTCTGAGATTGCCATGTCCGCCGATGGCTTGAACAGCCTATTCGGCGGCGTAAGGCGGCTTGCTGTATCCGGCCGGGGAGTAGGTGAACACCTCGCAACCGTCCTCCGTCACCCCCACCATGTGCTCGAACTGCGCCGACAGGCTGCGGTCGCGGGTCACGGCGGTCCAGCCGTCATCGAGCACCTTCACCTCCGGGCGGCCCGCGTTCACCATCGGCTCGATGGTGAAGAACATCCCCGGGCGGAGCACCGGCCCCTCGCCCGCGCGGCCGAAATGCAGGATGTTGGGCGCTTCGTGGAAGCGCCGGCCGATGCCGTGGCCGCAGAAGTCGCGCACGACGCTGAACCGCTGGCCCTCGACATAGGTCTGGATCGCGTGGCCGATGTCGCCGAGCGTGGCGCCGGGGCGAACCGCGCCCACTCCGCGCATCAACGCCTCGAAGGTCACGTCCATCAGGTTGCGGGCGCGGGTGGATGCCGTTCCCGCCACGTACATGCGCGAACTGTCGCCGTGCCAGCCGTCGAGGATCACGGTGACGTCGATATTGAGCACGTCGCCGTTGTCGAGCTTCCGCTCGCCCGGGATGCCGTGGCAAACGACGTGATTGATCGAGGTGCAGATCGCCTTCGGATAGCCTCGGTAGTTCAACGGCGCCGGGACCGCCCCGTGCGCCGCGATGAACTCGTGGCACAGCGCGTCCAGCTTGGCGGTGGAAACGCCTGGCCGGACATGGGGCGTCACCATGTCCAGGGTGGCGGCGGCCAGCTGGCCGGCTCGACGCATCCCGGCGAAATCCTCCGGAGTGTAGATGGTGATCCGTCTCGCGTCAGTCCCGCCGTCCATTCACCCCACTCCGTCCGGCCACGCCGGCGCGTGCGCGCCTTCTCGCCCCGGCGAAGATGCGCAGGCAGTTCCTCTGGCGCAAGGGCAACCTGTCAGCCAGGCGCCAGCCAGCGCAATGACCGGCGGAGCGCCGCCGTCGCGTCCCGCTCGAACGGGCGCCCATGCGCGAAGATGACGCGCTCGGGCCGGAATGCGAGCAGCCGTTGGGCGGCCTGCCGCGCCGCTCGCCGCTTGAGCTTCACGACCGCGCGGAAGTAGGGCGGCGGCATCCCGTCCGGCGCCGTGACGCCCAGCAACGTGGCGAGCGGGCGGAACAGCGACGGCAGCTTACCCTTCTCGAGATTGATGACGAGGTCGGTGAGCACCAGGGTGCGCGTTGGCCGGTGGTGGAGCGCGACTTCATGGAAGCCGAAGCCTCCCGGCACCGTCACCAGCTCGATTTCATCGCCCCATGACGCCGGCGTGGCGTCGGACAGGTCGCGGTCCAGCCGGACCCCGCTCTTCCTGACCGCGCGCCGTCCGCGCAGGCCGGGGGCCGCCCAGGTCGTCGCCTCCGGACAGGCGCGCTGCCAGCCGTCGAGAAACATCCAGTGCACGGCGTTGGGCGCGACGAGATGACGAACCGGGCCCAGGCGCTCGACCTGGCGCCTCAGCACGTCGCTATATGGCGTCGGCGAATGCAGCAGGAGATCGCCATTCGGCAAACGGATCACCGTCATGCGAGCCGGCGCAACCTTGCCGACCGCGCCCGGCATGAGGCTGTCCACGATGAACACGCCGGGCGCGATCGGCTTCGGCGTGTCGAGGGGTTGATAGCCTAGCCCATCCCGCGAAGCGGCTCCACCAAGAACGCGGCCGACCAATCCCGTGCCCTGCCCGGGACGGCTCGCGGGCGTGCTCGAGCTGAGCGCGACCACGGCCAGCTCCGAAAGTCCGGCGGCGATCAGCAGAGTGCGGGCGGCCGGAGGCTGGCGCCGCAGGATCAGCCCGGCCCCACATAGGGCGGCTCCGCCCAAGGCGTCGAGCACCAGATGCTGCGGCATGGAAATCCAGCCCTCAAGTCCCGCTTCGTAGTCCGTCAGCACCGAATAGCCGGTGTGATACGCGCCGGCGGCGCCGAGAATTCGGCGGACCGGGGCATCGAGCTTGGACGAGGCCGCGAAGACGCCGAGCAGCCCGGCAACCCCGTAATCAATGAAGCCATGCGCGCGGGTCGAGATCATGGCAGGCAGCTCCATGGGACAGGTTCAGCCGACAACGGTCCGGGGTCGCCCCGGATGCGTGAGCCAAGCCGGCCACCTCGTCCTCGTTTTAGGACACTGCTTGATTTTTACTACACTTATCGGCCGAAAGGCAGGTTGTCGGAGGCGAGTTTCCGATCTGTACTAACGCCCTGGACAAGCAACCGCACGTCAGGTGATCGATGCCGATCGACAGCACGCGATACCCGTATTGCCCCGCGGTGTTCATCACCGACGAGATCGGAGACGAGGGGTTTCAGGCCTCCGGGGTGTTGATCTCGCCCGATGAAGTGCTCACGGCGAGCCACGTCGTGTATCGCCAGGATCTCGGCGTCGCCGACAACATTGTCGTCACGCCCGGCTATGACAGCGGCGCGGCGCCATTCGGCTCGGCCGACGCACTGAACATCCATTACAATCCGGTCGCCGACGCCGGCGGCAGGATCAGCAACTACGATTCGCAGAGCGACTATGCCGTGATCCATCTGGATCACCCGATCTACGCCGCCGGCACCATGGGCCTGGAGGCCGATTTCACCGGAGGGGATGTCAACCTAACGGGCTACCCCGCCTCGGCTGGCGGCGCGCTGGTCAGCAGCGGCCAAACCGTGTCCCACGATCCCAGCTACGATCTGCTCGACGGCGCCCCGCTCGGCCCGGGATCAAGCGGCGGCCCGGTATGGACAACCGACGCCGCCGGGCTGCCGCACGTCGTCGGGGTCGTGTCGAGCGAAAACAGCGCCCAAGCCATCGGCTACAACGCCCTGATCACGACGGCCGCCTTCGACACGATCCAATCCTGGGTCGAAGCCGACGACGGCACGCCGGCGGCGTTGCGCTCCGTGCTCAGCGACTCGGCTGCGGGCGTCGCGAGCGACCTCGCGCAGCTCGAGGCCGAAGCCCAGCAGGGCGCCCTCACCTCGATCACCCTCACCGATCCCGCGCAGCCCACGCTCGCCATCTCCCTGGACCAGCTGCTTGGCAGCGCCGACGCGCTCCGCTTGATTAGCGGCAGCTTCGCCGTGGATGTCTCGCCCGCCGGTGCGCGCGGCAATCTTGCGACGCTGCAAGGCATGGACTTCGGCGCGCGCGCCAGCATGGAGGACGCGCAGTTCGCCGACGGGCAGGTGGTTTATAATCCGACCGCGCCCGTCGCGGAGGTGACGAGGCTGTATCAGGCGGCGTTCGACCGGGCTCCCGACCAAGCCGGCCTGCACCTTTGGACCGATCTGATCAAAGCCGGCGCGCCGATGACGTCCGTCGCGGACGGGTTGCTGAGCAGCCCCGAGTTCCAACTGCGCTACCCTGGCGATGCGAGCGACGGCGCTTTCATCGATCAACTCTACCTGAACGTCCTGCACCGCGCCCCGGACGCGGCCGGCGGCGCTCTCTGGCTGGACGCGCTCGGCAACGGCCTGACGCGCGGCCAAGCGCTGGCCGATTTCTCAGACAGCGCGGAAAACGAGCTCGGCACGGCCGCGACCGTGCAAGCCGGCATCTGGGACCTCGATCAGGGCGCGCCGCAGGTGGCCCGGCTCTACGACACCGTGTTCGGCCGCTTGCCGGATGCGGGCGGCTTGCGGCTTTGGGATAACGTGCTCGACGCGCACACGCTGAGCCTCGACCAAGTCGCCGCGCAGTTCATGCAAAGCCCGGAGTTCCTGCAAACATACGGATTGCTGTCGAACGCGGCGTTCGTGGAAGCGCTTTACGTGAATGCGCTGCATCGCGCGCCGGACGCGGGCGGCTTCGCGCTATGGACAGGCGCTCTGGCCGGCGGCGTCTCGCGATCCGGCGTGGTCGTCGGGTTCTCCGAAAGCGCGGAGCATCAGAACAGCACCGCCGCCAACATCTTCGGCACCGACCCCGGCGGCTTCGGCGTCAAGCTCGCTTGAACTCGGCCGTCTTTGTCATCGCGCGCGTCGCAGCATCCCGGGCGGCGCGAAAAGTGTCGATCGGAGCGTCCCTGGATTGCCGACGCTGCGTGCCTCGTTATGACGGCTCCCCAGCAATTTGCCGAGCGACTCCGAACATTCAAAGCGCTGTTTCAGCTTTCGAGCTAACCCGAGGCCGCCTTGCGCGCCGCAGCTTCTGCGGCGCTGGCGATCCCGCCGTGCGCCGCCGACCAGGCGACCGGGTTCTCGAGAAAGCGGCGAACCTCGGCAAGGGCGCCCTCGGCGAAATACGGACGGTCGCGACATGCTTCCAGCACGTCCCACCATGTGCACAGGCTGTGCAAGGTGATGTCCATGCCGGCCAGGGTCTCGAAGCTGCCCGGAAACACGCCGTAGAAGAACACGACGAACGTGTGATTGACGATTGCGCCCGCGTCGCGGAGCGCCTGGCAGAACTGGATCTTGGATTGCCCGTCGGTGGTGAGGTCCTCGACGAGCAGGGTCCGCTTGCCTTCCGGCACGTCGCCTTCGATCAGGGCGTTGCGGCCGAACCCCTTCGGCTTCTTGCGGACATACGCCATGGGCGCCGCCATGCGGTCGGCGATCCAGGCGGCGAACGGGATGCCGGCGGTCTCGCCGCCGGCGATCGCCTCGATGCTTTCATACCCCACGCGCCGGCCGATCTTCTCGACGGCCAGCTCGCAGATTTTCGATCGCGCGCGCGGGAAGTAGATGATCCGCCGGCAATCGATGTAGACCGGCGACCGCCAGCCGGATGTGAAGGTATAGGGCTCGTCGGGGCGGAAATTGACCGCCTTGATCTCCAGCAGGATGCGCGCCGCCGTCAACGCCGCGTCGCGGTCCCAGTCGGACAGGTAGGTGGCAGGCTTGGCCATCGCTCGCATTCCCTTCGCTGCTTCCCGTCGTAACCCCCCTGCCCTCGGTGCGGCAAACGCCTACTGTGGCGGCCAGCAAGGGAGGCGGACATGGCAGGGCAAAGCTACCGGATAGCGGTGATCCCCGGCGACGGCATCGGCAAGGAGACCGTCCCGGAAAGCCTTCGCGTGCTCGACGCGGCCTCGCGCCGGTTCGGCTTCACCCTGGTGCTCGACGAGTACGACTGGTCCTGCGAGACGTACAAGCGGACCGGGGCGATGATGCCGGCCGACGGCATGGAGCGGCTCGCCGAGGCCGACAGCATCCTGCTCGGCGCCGTGGGCTGGCCCGACGTGCCCGACCACGTCTCCTTATGGGGCTTGCTGATCCCGATCCGGCGCGGCTTCGACCAGTATGTGAACCTGCGGCCGTGCAAGCTGATGCCCGGCGTCCGCACGCCGCTCGCCGGGCGCTCCGAGGCCGACATCGACTTCTTTGTCGTGCGCGAGAACACGGAAGGCGAGTACAGCAGCATCGGCGGCAAACTGTTCGAGGGCACCGACCGCGAGTTCGTGAGCCAGCAGAGCGTGTTCACCCGCCACGGCGTCGACCGCATCCTGCGCTACGCCTTCGAGCTCGCGATGACCCGGCCGAAGAAGCACCTCACGTCGGCCACCAAGTCGAACGGCATCACCTTCACGATGCCGTATTGGGACGAGCGCTTCGCGGCGATCGGCGAAAGCTATCCCGAGATTCGCACCGACCAGTTCCACATCGACATCCTGTGCGCCCACTTCGTGCAGCATCCGGATTGGTTCGACGTGGTGGTCGGCTCCAACCTGTTCGGCGACATCCTGAGCGATCTCGGCCCGGCGGTGGCGGGCTCCATCGGCATCGCGCCCTCGGCCAACATCAACCCCGAGCGGCGGTTCCCGTCCATGTTCGAGCCGGTGCATGGCTCGGCCCCCGACATCGCCGGCAAGCACGTGTGCAACCCGGTCGGCCAGATCTGGTCGGCGGCGATGATGCTCGAACATCTCGGCGAAGCGGAAGCCTCGCGCGCCATCGTCGCCGCGATCGAGACCTTGCTGCGCGAAACGGGGCCGCGCACCCGCGACATGGGCGGACAAGCCGGAACCGCCGACGTCGGCCGGGCGCTCGCGGGAATCGTGGCGGCGGGCTGAGCGCGCCGGCGGGCGTCACGCAGGGGCGCGCCCGAGAACCGCCCAGATCGGGTCGCTGCCCGGCCCCACCAATTGCTCTGTGCTGATCGGCGCGAACCCGGCTTGCGTGAAGTAGATCGACACCAGCCGCTGTTGATCGGCCCCGCCCAGCGCCTGCCAGATCGCCACGGCCTTGGTGGGGAAGCAGCGGTTGGAGTACGTGACCACGAGCGGGCCGCCCGGGCGCAGCACGCGGGCGACCTCGCGAAACACGGCAACCGGCTGCTGGAGGTATTGAACGGACACGCAAAGGCACGCTGCGTCCGCGCTTGACGCGTCGAGCGGCAACACAGGGTCCGCGTTCAAGTCCTGCACGAACCACTTGTCGAGCCGGGGATTGGCCGCGAGTTCGTCGGCGTTCATGCCATGGCCGATCACGCGCGCGAACGCGACCTCGTTCGGCAAGTGGCTCACCAGCTGCTCATGAGATCGAGGATGACGCCGCCCGCCGGAAGCGTGCGGCGATAGATGTCCGTCACCGCCCGGATCGCGCCATCGTCGATGTGCGTGACGAAGCGCGGCTCGGCGTAGAACAGCGGATCTGGCGACGGGTCCGCCTTTTCGAAGGCGCGCGGCGGAAAGGCGAACGGTTCGGTCATGCGCGGGAGATGAGGTGCCCGCGCGTCGCCGCAATGTAGGGAACTCGGTGAGCCCGTCGAGCGCCGGAACCGCCGCTCCTACTCCGCCGCGACCGCCGGGCGCGTGAGATCCTGCGAGTAGCGCAGATGCACGGGGGCGTCGATCTCGAACGGGTCGACGAGGCCGAGCTTGGTGCCGTACTCCTTCAGCGCCGGCATCACCTCCTGGCCGAGCAGGCGAATGCAGGTGCGGCCGTCCTCGGCCGACACGTTCCCGTCATTGCCCCACAGCGCCATGATGCCGGGCCGGGTCTCCTCCATAATGTATTTCAGCTTGGCGATCACCTGGTCCGGCGTGCCGGCGATGATCATCATGCTGTCCAGCTGGTCCTCGAAGGTCGGGTTGCCGCGCGGGCTGACGGCGCGCCCGGTCGCGAACTCGACGAAGCTGCGGCGCTGCGAGGGCGAGAAATAGCCGGACGGGCTCGACCACACGGGGTGCGCCAAGCCAGTGAACTCGCCCTGCATCCACATGAACTGGCGCGCGTTGCGCTTGGCCTTCTCCTCGTCGTCGGACACGTGGCAGCGGATAAGGTAGCCGCGGTTCTCGGGGCCGGGCTCGTAGCCGACCTCGGCCGCCGCCGCGTCGTAGGTTTCCCAGATTTTCTTGGTCGCCTCGACCGAGGTGTTGAGGCAGATGTAGGGGTAGCGCTGCTGTGCTGACCAGATAATGGTTTCGCGGCTCAGCACGCCGGGGATCCAGACGCGGGGATACGGCTTCTGCAACGGCACCGCCCACGGATTGACCACGCGGTGCTGGTAATGCGTGCCTTCCCAACGGAATGGGCCGGGCGTGGTCCAGGCCTTCACGACCAGGTCGTGCGCTTCGATAAAGCGCTCGCGGTTGAAGGCGGGGTTAACGCCGGTCGCGAGCTGCTCCTGACCGCCGCCGCGCACGAAGCCCGACACGAGCCGCCCCTTCGAGATCATGTCGATCATCGCCAGCTCCTCGGCGAGCCGCACCGGGTTCTCCGACAGAGGCAGCGGGTTGCCAAGGATGACGATGCGAGGCTTCTTGGTCACCCCCGCCAGGATGGAGGCGAACACGTTGGTCTTGGCCTGCATGCAGAACGGGGCATTGTGGTGCTCGTTCAGCATGATGCCTTCGATGCCGCACTCCTCGGCGTAGATGTAGTCCTCGAGATACTGGTTGTACAGACGGCTGCCGGCCACCGGGTCGTAGTGCTTGTTGGAGAACATGAGCGCGGTGGCGCCGAACTTGAGCCCTTCCTCGGACGAGTACGCCGACATCGGCTGTTCGGTGAAATACATCAGATGCATCGCATCTTCCTCCCTGCGAGGGCTTGCCGGTCAGTGGCGGCGATCAGCCCGCGGCGATGAAGCTGGAAACGAAATGGGCGAGCTCTGCCGGCTGCTCCATCTCCACGGCGTGCCCGCTGTTGCGGACGATCTCTCGACGCGCCCCCGGCAGCGCCGCGACCCATTGCTCGGCGGTGCTGCACGGCACGATCTTGTCCTCGTCGCCCCATACGACCAACGACCTCGCCCGCACCCCGCCGAGCAGGTGCGGCAAGGTTTGGCTGTACATGTAAGGCTTCCATGCGATGCGGAAGCTCATCTCCCGGCAGACGTCCCAGGTCTCGAGCTGGTCGGTTGAAACGGAGCCATAAACCCGCTCGAATGCCGCCTGATCGTGAAAAAATGACTTCGCATAGTCGATGTAGCTCACGATTGCTTGATCCAGGATGTCGCCGCTCGCCGGCTTGATGCCCATTGGCCCGACAAGGGCGACGCTCGCGAAATTGGTCGGCGCGAGGCTCGCCATCTCGGCCGCGACCCAGCCGCCGAAGCCAAAGCCCACGAGGGAAACCTGGCGGAGATCGAGGTCAGCGAGCAGCCACTGATACATGGCGGCGATATCGCGCGGATGCCGCAGCCAGATAGGGCGCTCCGACCGGCCGTAGCCGGGGTGATGAGGCACCAGCACGTCGAAGCGTTGCGCGAGCGCGTCGTAGAACGGCAGCTGATCGACCGTGCCGATATCATGGTGCAGCACCAGCACCGGCCATCCGCCCCCGGCACGCGCCATGTGGAGCTTCGTGCCGGCAATTTCGGCGGTCGACTGGGTCCAGGACAAGCTGCTCGACATGCATCCTCCTCGCCGACGCCTTGCGGCGCCGTTTTCCCACCCCCGACGTTACCGGCGAGTAGCGCGCCTGTCCAATGACGGGACGTTCACCGGTGGCGCCCGGCCGCGACCGCGCCTGACCTCACCCGCCGCCGATGGCGCGGATCACCTTGCCGGTTCCGCCGCAGGCCGGGCACGGCTGGGCGTTGATCTTGCCGGAGCCGTGGCAATCGGGGCAGACGTCCTCGCCGGTGCCCTCCGTTCCGGGGGCGGCCTCGTCGCCCGGGTTCAACCGCGAGGCGTCCTTGGGCGCAGCAATCACGCCGTCCTCCCCTTCCCAGCGCGCGGGGAACGCACGACGGGAACGGTGGTTGGCGGTCAGGCGGGCATGACGCGGATCGGCTTGCCGCGCAGGAACGCGAGCGCGTTCTCGATGCTTTCCTGATAGAAATCCGCCATGACGTCCCGCACCGCGTAGCCCACATGCGGGGTCAGCACGCAATTCGGCGCGGTGCGCAGCGGGTGGTCGGGCGGCAGCGGCTCGCGGTCGTAGACGTCGATGCCGGCGATGAGCCGGCCAGCGTGCAGTGCTTCCACTAGCGCCGCCTCGTCCACCAGCGGGCCGCGCGAGGTGTTGATCAGCACCGCACCCGGCTTCATGCGGGCAAGCTCGGCCGCGCCAAGCATCCCGCGCGTCCGACGCGACAGGATCACGTGGAGGCTGACCACGTCGGCGCGCTCCAGCAGCTCGTCCCTGGAGGTGAGGCTCGCCCCGGCCTCCGCCGCGCGCTCGGCGGTGAGATTCTGGCTCCAGGCGATCACCTGCATCCCGAGCGCCTGGCCGTAACGGGCCATGGTGCTCCCGATGCGGCCGAGGCCGATCAGCCCGAGCGTGCGCCCGGCGAGGATGAACCCCTGCGGCACGTTCTCCTGAAACCGCCCGGCGCGCATCTCGGCGTCGCCGGTCGGGATGCGGCGCGCGGCGGCGATCATCAGTCCGAGGGCCAGCTCCGCCGTCGACGCCGAGCCGGACGGCTTGCCGGGCTCGGCGTAGCTGGTGGTGCACACGACCACGCCGCGCGCCATCAACGCCGCGTGGTCGATGGAAGCGGCGCGGCTGCCGGTGATGCCGAGCATCTTGAGCCTCGGCAGGCGCTCGGCGAGGCTTGCCGGGATGGCGGAGCGCTCGCGCATGGTGAGCGCGATGTCGAACGGGCCGAGCTTGGCCGCCGCGTCCGCCTCGTGGGCGAACGCTTCGGTGGAAAACACGCGCTCGGCCTCCTGCGCGCGCGCCGCCCCGTCGGCCCGCGTGCGCGCCTGGTCCTGCCAATCGTCGATCACCGCAATCCTGGTCATGCTTGTGGTCCCCGTGTTGCTGAAAGCTGCGACCGGACGGCGGCGGGCGCAACCCGTTGCCCCCTGGCGGATGCGATGGTCTAACCGCCGGCGTGGAACGCGGGGAACAGCGATGACGGAGGTGGCAATCGTCGGCGCGGGCCTGATCGGCCGGTCGTGGGCGATCGTTTTCGCGCGCGCCGGGTTCGGTGTTCGGCTGTGGGACGCCGTCCCGCAAGCCGTTCCGGCGGCCATGCAATACATCGCCGACCGGCTCCCGGAACTCGGGGAGATGGGCCTGCTCGTCGACCCGCCCCCGGCGGTGCTGGAACGCATCCGACCGGCAAGGACGCTGGCCGATGCGGTGCGCGACGTCGAGCACGCGCAGGAGAACGGGCCGGAGCGGGTCGCCGACAAGCAGGCGCTGTTCGCCGAACTCGACGCGGCCGCGCCGCCCGACGCGGTGCTCGCGAGTTCGTCGTCCGGCATTCCGGCGAGCGCGTTCACCGAAAGGCTCGCCGGCCGCGCGCGTTGCCTCATCGCCCATCCGGTCAACCCGCCGTATCTCGTGCCGGTGGTGGAGCTATGCCCTGCGCCCTGGACCGATCCCGACGCCGTTGCCCGCACCCGGGCGCTGATGGAGCAGGCCGGCCAAGTGCCCGCGACCGTCCACAAGGAGGTGCGGGGCTTCGCGCTCAATCGCCTGCAGGGCGCGTTGCTGGCCGAAGCGGTGCGGCTCATCGCCGACGGCGTGATCTCGCCCGCCGACCTCGACGCCACCGTCAAGCACGGGCTCGGGCTGCGCTGGGCGTTCATGGGGCCGTTCGAGACCATCGACCTCAACGCGCCCGGCGGCCTCGCCGATTATTGCGAACGCTACGGCCCGCTATTCGCCGACCTGCAGAAGCAGATGAAGCCGCGCAAGTGGACGCCGCGTTTGATCGCCGCGTTGGAGGCGGCGCGGCGGTGTTCATCGAAACC
>CAXUIE010000023.1:0-4359 GCA_964250825.1 uncultured Acidisphaera sp.
CGCGCGCGCAGCTCGGCGCGATCGCCGAGGCGTACCGAACGGCGCTGACCGGCTGCTTCGGGCTGAGCGGGGTCGTCATGACCGGGGCTTTCGTGCTGGTGCTCGGCTTGCCGGAGATCATGCTGCGGAGCGGGATCAAGGACGGCGACTGATCCCGGTCATCGGCCGTAGGTGGTGAACCGGGCGTGGGCCGCCCGCATCTCGGCGTCCGAGAGAAGGCGCGGCGATCCCGCCGAGCGCGCGAGGAGGTACTGGCGGCAGAGCGTCTCGAGCTGCCGGCTCAGCAGCAGGGCGTGCCCCGGGTCGCGGCCGTGGACGATCATGCCATGGTTGGCAAGCAGGCAGGCGCGACGCCCGGCGATGGCGCGCACGGCGGCCTCGGCAAGCTCGGGCGTGCCGAAGGTGACGTAAGGGGCGCAGCGCACATCGTCGCCGCCGAACTGCGCGATCATGTAGTGGAACGCGGGCAATCCCTCGCCGAGGCAGGCCAGCGCCGTGCAGGCGTCCGCATGGGTGTGGATGATGCACCCGGCCTCGGGGCAGGCGTGATAGATGCCGGCGTGCATCGCCCATTCGCTGGAAGGCGGCCGGTTGTCGTCCGTTTCCCCGTCCAGCGTCATCGCCACCGTGGCGCTCTCGTCGGCTCCGGTGCCGGAGGCGGTGATGACCATGCCGGGGGAAAAGCGGAGGCTGACGTTGCCGGCGCTGCCGGTGTTCATGCCGAGCCGGCCGAGCGCGCGGTAGGTGTCCGCGACGGCCGCATGGGCCTCGGCTTCGGTCAAGGGGCGGGCGTGTCGGTCGCCCGCTTGTCGGCGTAGAGCCCCATGAGCGGGAACGCGCTGTGGACGTGCGCCTGCGCCCCCGCCTCGACGGCGCGAAGATAACCGCGGTCGAGCGCGCCCAACGCTGTCACCCCGAGCAGGGCCAGGACCACCCCGACCTCGTGCTCCAGCACTTCGAGCAGCCGGGCGACGCCCGACGCGCCATCGGCGGCAAGGCCGTAGCAGTAGAGCCGGCCCACGCCCACGGCGTCGGCGCCGAGGGCGATCGCCTTGACGATGTCGGTGCCGCGGCTGAAGGCGCCGTCCACCACCACCGAAGCGCGCCCGGCTACCGCGTCCACGATGTCGGGCAGCACGGCGGCCGAGCCGAGGCCGTGATCGAGCTGCCGGCCGCCGTGGTTCGAGACATACACAACGTCCACGCCGTGCTCGCAGGCCTCGGCGGCGTCCTCGGCGGTGGCGATCCCCTTGAGGATGAGCGGGACACGGTGCTTGGCCTTGAAACGCGCGATATCCGACCAGTTCAAAGCGGCCTGGTATTCGATGCCGGTCGCCGAGCTGCGCCAAGGCTTGACGAACCGCCGGGTAATGTCGCGCTCGCGCCGGCTGTAGGCGGCGGTGTCCACCGTGAGGCAGAACGCCTCGTAGCCGGCGTCCACCGCGCGGTGGACGTACTCGTCCACCCACGCGCCGTCGCCCCGCACGTAAAGCTGGAACATGCGCCGGCCCATCCCGGCGGCGCGCGCGCTTTCCTCCAAGCCCGGCTGGGTGACGGAACTGACCATGATCGGCACGCCGAACCGCTCGGCGCCGCGCGCCGCCTCCGCCGCGCCCTCCGGGTGGAACGATTCGAGCGAGCCCACCGGGGCGAGGAACACGGGCAGCCGCATCGTCCGGCCGAGGAAGTTGGCGGCTGCGCTCACGGAGGAAACGTCGCGCAGCACGCGCGGCCGGAAGGCGAGGGCGTCGAGGGCGAGCCGGTTGCGCTGCAACGTGGTCTCGGTCTCGGTGCCGCCGACCAAGTAGTCCCAGATATTGTCGGGAAGCTTCGTCCGAGCGGCCTCGACGAACTCGTGGAGGCATTGCTGGTCGCCCCCGGGCTCCGCGAGATGGCTCATATCCGGCGGCATCCCGTCCTCCTTTGGCCGAAATCAAACACCGAGTTTCGCACCTCGCGCACGACCCGGGCAATGGCCGGCGATCAGAAGCACGCTCCGCGATCGTTCAGCAAGCCGCGCGCGGCGTTGACCGCGAACCTGTCTCGGTGAACCCACTTCACGAGAAGTGCTTCGCGCGTACGAGGGGGCGGCGGTTACAAGGGGGACCAACCGGCTTGGATCAATCCCCGACGGCGCGCAGCTTCGGCATCGCGGAGAGCGCCTCGTAGACGTCCACGTAGTCCTCCGCCATCCGTCGCGCGGTGAAGCGTCGCTCGAATTGCCGCCGCACCCGCCCCCGGTCGAGCTCGCCCAGGCGCTGCACGGCGGCGACCGCCTCCGGCTCATTCTCGACGATGAACCCCGAAACGCCCGGGTCGATGACCTCGGGGACTGATCCGCGATTAAAGGCGATGACCGGCGTGCCGCAGGCGATCGACTCGATCATGACCAGGCCGAACGGCTCGGGCCAGTCGATCGGGAACAGCAGGGCGTGCGCGCCGCTCAGGAATTCGGGTTTCTGGGCGTCGTTGATCTCGCCCACGAACTCGACGTGACCCTGCGCAAGCAACGGCTGCACGCGCTGCTCGTAGTAGCCGCGGTCGGCCTTGTCGATCTTGGCCGCGACCTTCAGCTTCATGCCGGACGCGGCGGCGATGCGGATCGCCTTGTCGATGCCCTTCTCGGGCGAGATGCGCCCGAGGAAGGCAAGGTAGTCCTGCTTCCCCGGTTGCGGCGTCAACAGCTTCGCCGGAATGCCGTGCAGCACGGTGCCGACCCAGTCGAGACCGGGAAGCGGAGCGCGCTGGCTGTCGGAGATGGACACCACCGGCACGTCCGGGAACAGCCCGTAGGTGGGCGCGAACTCGGGCAGGTCGAGGCGGCCATGCAAGGTCGTCAGGAACGGCGTCCGCTGCCGCTTGAACAAGGAGAAAGGGAAATAGTCGATGTGGAAATGCAAGACGTCGAAGGCGGACGCGCGCCGATAAACAAGTTCGAGCATGCGCATGTAGGCCGCGATCCAGTCTTGAATGTTCGGATCGAGCCGAATGGCGCGCGGCAGCATCGGCTCCAAGGTTGCGGTGGTAACGGAATCACCGCTGGCGAACAACGTCACGTCGTGGCCGAGGGCGACCAGCTCCTCCGTAAGGTTGGAGACGACCCGCTCCGTTCCGCCGTATAGTTTCGGCGGAACTGCTTCGAACAGCGGCGCGATCTGCGCAATACGCATCGAAAGTTTGACCTCCTCGCGACGGACGCGCGCCAACAAGTATGGCGGTGTCCGAATAGATGGGCTTTTAGGACGCCCGAGACAATTGCAGAATGCCTGGCGAATATGGCGCTAATTCGGCGCGGAACGGCCAAACCAGGGCCGGGCGGCAGCTTATAGCCGGTATGCTCGGATGTCCGCGCGTCTGGACCTCGCGCCAGCCGTTCCCTATCCTGCGGAAAAATGTCCTGAGACAAATTCGCTGGAGGTTGTCCGATGAACGTGGCTATCCGGTCGCCGCATCCTTTGTTCGTGGGCGAAGTGTCGGGGATGGACCTCTCCCGCCCGCTCCGCCCCGATGAGGCGAACGCGATCGACGCGGGTATGAACCGCTATGCGGTGCTGGTTTTCCACGACCAGACATTGACCGACGAGCAGCAGGTGCTGTTCAGCCGCAACTTCGGCGAGATCGAGCGGTCGCTCGGCTCCAGCCTGATGAAGATGGAAGAGCGGCGGCTCAGCACCGACCTCGCCGACGTGTCCAACATCGGCAAGGACGGCAAGGTGCTGGCGCGCGACAACCGCACCCGCTTGTTCAATCTCGGCAACCGGTTGTGGCATTCGGACAGCTCGTTCCGGGCGGTCCCCTCGAAATACTCCCTGCTGTCGGGGCGGATCGTCGCCGACAAGGGCGGTCATACCGAGTTCGCCGACATGCGCGCCGCCTACGAGGCGTTGGACGAGGAAACGCGCGCAAGCATCGAGGATCTCGTCACCGAGCACTCGCTGATGTACTCGCGCGGCAAGCTCGGGTTCACGGATCTGACAGACGAGGAGCGCTTGACGTTCCGCCCGGTGCGCCAGCGTCTTGTCCGGACCAATCCTGTCACCGGGCGTAAATCACTGTACTTGTCATCGCATATCGGCGGCATCGTCGGCTGGCCGGTGCCCGAGGCGCTCGACTTCATCCGGGAGCTGACGGAGCACGCGACGCGGCCGGCGTTCGTGTACTCGCACAAGTGGCACGCGCACGATCTCGTGATGTGGGACAATCGGCAGACCATGCACCGGGTCACGCGCTTTGACGAAAGCAAGCCGCGCGACATGCGCCGCACCACCATCGCCGGCGCCGCCCCCCCCCTCCAGCCCCCCCGCCCCGCGGGGCCCCACCCATACCCCCCCCGGCGGGGGCGGGGGCGGGGCGGGGGGC
>CAXUIE010000023.1:4369-10526 GCA_964250825.1 uncultured Acidisphaera sp.
CGCCCCACCGGCGAGCTGCCCGGCGGGGCGTGACCGCCCCCTCCCCCGCCGGGGCGGGGAAGGGGCCGGATCAGGGCGCAGGGGAGAGAAACGATGGCCACATCACGCTGGACCCGCCGGCCCGAGGGCTCGACCTGGGGCGACTGGGGACCGGACGATCAGCTCGGCCGACTGAACCTCGTCACGCGCGAGAAGGTGCTGCAGGGCATCGCCGAGGTGAAGGAGGGACGCACCTTCTGCCTCAGCCTCCCGCTCGACTATCCGGGCAAGGCCGTGCTCAACCCGCGCCGCCATCCGCCGGAGCTGACCCCGACGCAGCGCGACGGCCGTCCCATCATGGGTTTCCCGATGCGCTGCGTCGACCCGACCGCGCTCGACATCGTCTCGGACGATAAGGTGCTGCTTACCCTGCAGTACTCGACGCAATGGGACACGCTCGCCCACGTCGGCGCCATGTTCGACGTCGATGGGGACGGCAAGCCGGAAGACGTGTTCTACAACGGCTTCCGCGCCGGCGAGCACATCGTCGGGCCGGTCACCTGGCAAGGCACCACCCCGGTGCCGCGCGGCGAGCATGTCGGCGCCCGCAATCTCGGCGTCGAGAACATGGCGACGCACGGCATGCAGGGCCGGGCGGTGCTGATCGACCTGGCGGCGCATTTCGGCGGGACGGGCAAGGGTGTCGATTACGACGATCTCATGGGTGTCATGCGGAAGGACAACGTGATCGTCGAGCCGGGCGACTTCGTGCTGCTGCGCACCGGCTTCGACCGCGCGCTGCTCGGCATGAAAAAGGAACCCGACCCGCCCAGGCTGTTCGCGACGACCCCAGCCCTCGATGGGAGGGACGACCGGCTGCAGCAATGGGTGACGGATAGCGGTGTCGTCGCGCTGATCTCGGACAATTACGGGGTGGAAAGCACGCCGGCGCGCCCCTGCATGGACGATTATTGCGCCATGCTGCCATTGCACCACCACTGCTTGTTCAAGCTCGGCGTGTATCTCGGCGAGATGTGGTTCCTGTCCGAGCTCGCCGACTGGCTGCGCGCCAACAAGCGATCCCGGTGCATGCTGACCGCCCCGCCGCTGCGCCTTCCCGGCGCGGTCGGCTCCCCCGCGACCCCGATCGCCACGGTCTGAGCTTTCGACCCAAAGGGACCGGATGCCCCATCTTTCGATCACACGCCGGGCGGTCTCGCTGGCGGCCTTGTCCTCGTTCGGGGTGCTGGCGCTTCCCGGCGCGGGGCGGGCGCGAGAGGCTGCGCCGGGCGTGACGGCCGACGAGATCCTGATCGGCCAGACGATGCCGTATTCCGGTCCGGCCTCCTCCTACGGCACGATCGGCAAGGTGGAGCAGGCCTACTTCAAGATGCTCAACGAGCACGGGGGGGTGAACGGCCGCAGGATCAACCTCATGAGCCTCGATGACGGCTACAGCCCGCCCAAGACCGTGGAGCAGACACGCAAGCTCGTCGAGCAGGAGCGCGTGCTGCTGATCTTCGACCCGCTCGGCACGGCGCCCAACGCGGCGATCCAGAAATACCTGAACGACCGCAAGGTGCCGCATCTCTTCATCTCCAGCGGTTCGTCGCGCTTCAACGATCCGCAGCGCTACCCCTGGACGATGCCATGGCTGCCCAGCTACGAGGCGGAGGGCCACGATTTTGGCCGCTACATCGCGAGGACCCGACCAGCGGCCAGGATCGCGGTGCTCTACCAGGACGACGACATCGGCAAGGACTACCTGAACGGCATCGACCGCGCGCTCGGCGACAAGGCGGCGCGGATGGTGGTCGCGAAGGCCAGTTACGAGGTCGCGGACGCCACGGTGGACAGCCAGGTCCTGACCTTGCAGGCGTCAGGAGCCGATACGCTGGTGACCGTCGCCACGCCGAAATTCGCCGCGCAAACCATTCGAAAGGTGTACGACATCGGTTGGCGCCCCCTACACCTCATCAGCAACGTGGGCGCCTCGATCGGCACCGTGCTGAAGCCGGTTGGCTTCGAGAAGGCGGTCGGCCTGATCACCGGCGCCTACGTTCGCGACCCGACCGACCCGGCGACGCAGGCAACGGACGGCTACAAGCAGTATGCCGCCTTCATGGAGCAGTATTTTCCGGAAGGCGACGTCAGCGACTTCAACAACGAGATCGGCTACTCGATCGCGCAAACCCTGGTCCACGTGCTCAAGCAATGCGGCGGCGACCTGACCAGGGAGAACGTCATGCTGCAAGCGACAAGCCTGCGCGATCTTATGCTCCCGATGGTGATGCCGGGCTTGGTCATCAACACCAGTCCAACCGACTACCAGCCGCTCAAGGGCGTCCGGCTCATGCGTTTCGACGGCGAGCATTGGGTGATGATGACGGACCAGGGCTGAGCCGCCATCCCTCCTGGCCGACTTGCGTCATATCCGGTCCATGGTGCTACTCTTCGGTAAGCAGGAGGGAATCATGAACGAAGTCGCGATCAACGCTCCGAACCTTTGGCGGCTCGAGACGCCGGGCACCGCCGGCTGGTCACGCACGGCCCGGCATGGCGATCCCAACAAATACTTCATGGTGTCAACCGACAGCCACGCCAACGAGCCGCCCGATCTGTGGGAAAAGCGCATCGAGCCGAAATACCGCGACCGGGTGCCCCGCATCATCACCGACGGCGAAGGCGTGCAGTGGCGCTATGTCGAGGGCTACCGGCCCGACCGGGTGCGGGTGATGAGCTTCGAGGGCGAGGACTGGGTGCGCTCCAAGGCGGGCGCCGACGTCGAGGACCGCATCCGCGACAACCGCGCGGACGGAATCGACGTCGAGATCATCTTTCCCAATAAGGGCCTGGCGATGTGGGCCACACCCGACGCGGTGTTCGCCAACGCGCAATGCCGGGTGTGGAACGATTGGGCGTGGGAGCAATACGGCGCCTATCCGGAAAGCATGCTGCCGGTCGGCAACATCGCGACCGGCGACCTCCCGGGCGCGATGACGGAGATCGAGCGGGTGGCCAAGATCGGCTTCCGCGCGCTGTCCTTGCCTTGCAAGCCGGTGTGGGGCGGGCACGACGTGGAGCACGTCAACTACAACCTCCCTCATTTCGACCCGATGTGGCGCTTGATCGAGGAAGCCGGGCTGCCGATCACCTTCCACATCTCGACCGGCCGCGACCCGCGCGCCTCCCGCGGCAACGGTGGGGCGGTGATCAACTACGTCACCCACTCGTTGTCGCCCACCATCGAGCCGGTGGCCAACATGTGCGCCTCGGGCGTGCTGGAGCGGTTCCCCGGCTTGCGCTTCGCCACCATCGAGGCGGGCATCGGCTGGGTGCCTTGGCTGCTCGACGCGATGGACGAGGGCTACCGCAAGCACCACATGTTCGTCCGGCCCAAGCTGCAGGGCTTGCCGAGCGACTATTACCGGGCGCACGCGATGGCCTCGTTCCAGGAAGACCCGACGGGCCTCGCCTTGGCCGAACGCTACAACTTGGTCGACAATTTCATGTGGGCCAATGACTACCCGCACCACGAGGGAACCTGGCCGCATTCGGCCGAGGCGATCGAGCGCACCATGCCCGGCCTCAGCGAGCCGCAGCGGGCCAAGATTCTCGGCCTCAACGCGGCGCGCTTCTTCAAGCTCGAGGTTCCGGCGCACCAGCGCCTGGCCGCCTAATTATAAGGTTCGTGGCGGCCCGGCACGGGGGGCCGGGCCGGCCAGCGCCGACGGAACTCGCGGGCACCCCTCTTGTTTGAGGGCATGCAAGAGGAGGACGCTATGAGCGAAAGCAGCATCGACCAAACCACCGGCATGACGAACGAGGGGCGCGACGCATCCAGCCGGCTGCTCGACGCGCAGGGCCGCGCCATGAATCAGACCAAGCAAGCCGCCGGCCAGGCGCAGCGCGCGGCGGGCGACTCGCTGGACCAAGTGGGCAATTACGTCCGCGAGCAGCCGCTAAGCGCCGCCCTGATCGCGCTCGGCGTTGGCTACCTCCTCGGGCGGCTAGGCATCCTTTAGGCCGCGGAAGGTCTGGCGCCCGCTCGCGCGGCGGGCGCATACTCCCTCCCAACTAAACATTGGGGGAGCGGCGTATGTTAGGGCTCATGCAGCAGCGCCCGTTGCTGCTGTCGGGTTTGATCGAATACGCCGAACGTTTTCACGGCGGCCGGGAAATCGTGTCGCGTTCCGCCGACGGCGCGACGCATCGCACCACCTACGCCGAGGTCGGCAACCGCGCCCGCAGCCTCGCCCGCGCGCTCGAACGCCTGGGCGTCCACAAGGGCGATCGCGTGGCGACGCTGGCCTGGAACGGCTTCCGCCACCTCGAATTGTACTTCGGCGTGACCGGGGCGGGAATGATCCTGCACACCGTCAATCCGAGGCTGTTTCCCGAGCAGGTGCAATACATCATCAACCACGCCGAGGACCGCTACGTGTTCTTCGACGTGAGCTTCGCGGCGCTGGTCGAAGAACTCGCGCCCCGCTTGCCGCGCGTCCAAGGCTATGTCGCGCTGTGCGACCGCGCGGAGTTGCCCCAGATCAACGTCCCGAACCTCATTTGCTACGAGGAGGTGCTGGCGGCGGAAAGCGCGGACCATGCGTGGCCCACGTTCGACGAGAACAGCGCGTCCACCCTTTGCTACACGTCGGGCACCACCGGTAACCCCAAAGGCGTGCTCTACAGCCATCGCTCGCAGATGCTGCACACGTTCGTGGCGTGCGCGGCCGACGTGATGGCGGTGTCCGCGCGCGACAGCATCCTGCTCGTGGTGCCGCTGTTTCATGCCAATGCCTGGGGCTTGCCGTTCGCCGCGGCCGCGACCGGCGCGAAGCTGGTGCTGCCCGGCCCCAAGCTTGACCCGGAAAGCGTGTTCACGCTGCTCGCCCGGGAGGAATGCACGCTCGCGGGCGCGATCCCCACCATTTGGCTCAACCTGTTCACTTGGATCGAACAGCAAGGCGACAGGCTCGATCTCGGTGCCATCAAGCTCACCCGCGTGCTGAGCGGCGGCACCGCGGTCCCGCGCTCCACCATCCAGAAATTCGCCGAGCTGTTCGGCGCCTATCTGATCCACGCCTGGGGCATGACGGAAACGAGCCCGCTCGCGACGATCGGCTCCTTGCTGCCCAAGCACGAAACGCTCGACCGGGACGGCCGCTACGACGTGCAAGCCTTGCAGGGCCGCATGGTGATGGGCTGCGAGGTGCGGCTGGTCGACGACGCGGGCGCGCCGCTGCCGCAGGACGGCGAAACCGTGGGCGAGCTCCAGGTCCGGGGGCCTTGGGTCATCTCCAGCTACTTCAAGGGCGAGGGCGGGGAGGTGCTCGACAAGGATGGCTGGTTCCGCACCGGCGACGTTGCCGCGATCACGCCGGACGGCTACGTGCAGATCACCGACCGGTCCAAGGACGTCGTGAAATCCGGCGGCGAGTGGATCAGCTCCATCGAGATCGAAAACCTGGCTGTGGCCCACCCGGCGGTGCACGAGGCCGCCGTGATCGCCGCGCGCCATCCGAAGTGGCAGGAACGCCCGCTGCTGCTGGTGCAGCCGAAGCCGGGTGCGCGCATCGGCAAGAACGAGATGCTTGCCTTCCTGGAAGGCAAGATCGTGAAGTGGTGGACGCCGGATGACGTGGTGATCGTCGACGAGCTGCCTCACACGGCAACCGGCAAGCTGCTGAAAACCAAGCTCCGCGAACAGTACGGCGGCTGGCTGGAGCGGTCGGCCGAACGCTAGGCCGGACCGCGCCGTCGGCGGCGTGACGGGACCGCGTCTGACAGGAACTTCACCCATTTCTAGCGAGGCCGCGGGTAATCCGCGCCGTCCGCGCTCCGTATACCAACCGTCGCCCGTGACATTTGCCCGCGGCGACCAACCTACGGGGAACGGAGACGAGCATGCATATCGGACGGCGCCGTGGCTGGGAGTTGAAGGAAGCCGAGGCCACCCCGGAAGCGTTGGCGCTCGGGCGCCGCACGGTGCTAGCCGGGGCAGGGGCGCTGATCGCGGGCGCGCCGTCGGTGGCGCGAGCGGCCGACGCCGGCGTGGTTCCCCGCAACCCGAGATACGAGGCGGGTCGCGCGCTCACCGCCGAGAAAGACGCCACCACATACAACAATTACTACGAGTTCAGCGACGACAAGGACTTGTGGGAAGACGCTCAGAGAT
>CAXUIE010000023.1:10536-11443 GCA_964250825.1 uncultured Acidisphaera sp.
GCCCTGGAGCGTGCAGATCGACGGTTTGGTGAAGCAGCCGCGGACGCTCGACCTTGATGTTTTGCTCAAGCAGGTCACGCTGGAAGAGCGGGTGTATCGGCATCGTTGCGTCGAGGCATGGGCGATGACGGTGCCCTGGACAGGGTTTCCGCTCGCCTCCCTCGTCAAGATGGCCGAGCCGCTCGGGTCGGCGAAGTTCGTCGTGTTCCAGACCCTGGCCGACCCAAAGCAGATGCGCGGGGTGCGGCGGGGCTTCTATTCGTTCCCTTATCTGGAGGCAATCACGATCGAGGAAGCCGGCAACGAGCTTGCGTTTTTGGCAACCGGGCTCTACGGCCGGCCGATGCCGCCGCAGAACGGTGGGCCGATCCGCTTGACCCTGCCCTGGAAGTACGGCTTCAAGTCAGCCAAGGCGCTGGTCAAGGTGAGCTTCGCCGAAACGCGCCCGACGACATTCTGGGAGTCGATCCAGCCGAGCGAATATGGGTTCTGGGCCAACGTAAACCCGGCGGTGGCGCACCCGCGCTGGAGTCAAGCGTCCGAGCGGTTGCTGACCAGTGGCGAGCGCGTCCCGACGCAGATCTACAACGGCTATGGCGCATTCGTCGCCTCGATGTACACTGGCAAAGCGGATGAGAAGCTGTTCATGTGATGGCGCAACGCATTCTCGCAGTCTTCGCGGCGATCTTCCTGGTCGGATCGGTCGGGCTTGCCACCCTTGAGCAGCCCGACCTGCCGCTCGGGCAGATGCTGTTCATGATGGACAGCGATTTGATGACTGCGATCGAGACGGGAACGAAGCAGCATCTTTCGTCTTGGGTATGGAACAGCCTCGCGGTGCCGCTGCTGGTCCGTCCCGCTTGGTTGATCCCTGCCGGCATCGGAATCGTTTGCGCGGGCTTGGCTG
>CAXUIE010000023.1:11453-18578 GCA_964250825.1 uncultured Acidisphaera sp.
GCGCGGCCCGCGGCCACTAAACTGATTCGATGACAGTCTTGCACCAGCTCACGGTGCCGCTCCGCGAAGCGGTCCGCCGCCGCATCAGGCGAGGCTATCCCGCACCACCGCCGATGGAGTTCCCCGATCCGCTGGCTGGGGTGCGATATGGTTTCGACCGGCACTGGTGCGATAGCAGCGGCCTGTTCATCGAAGGATGGCTGCACCACCCCGACAGCTTGATCGACGGCCTTCGTGTCGTCGCCGGGGACCAGGTTTGCGAGGTCGGCAGATTTCTTGCCCGACCCGGCCCGTCCAGGCCCGGTGGCCGCATCCCCAAGCACGATGCGTCAGGCTTCCGACTGTATCTCCCTTGGCGCGCCTCCGACACGGTGTATTTCGAGGTCGATACCGGCGGTCGGGTCGTGCGGTTTCCGATCGAGTTGCCGCCGGGCCGCATCCGTTCGGCGGCCTGGTCGCACGCCGAAGACGCCCCCCCGCAAACGGGGATCGCTGGGGCGGGAGAGCTGCACGTCGCGCATCAGAGCCTGATCAACGAGGTCAACGAGAAGGGCCTCGCCGTGGCGGAGGTTGGCTCGCGCAACGTCAGCCCCGGCGCGCAGTCACAGCGGGGGCTGTTCCCGGGCGCGTCTCGCTACATCGGCGTCGACGTACATCCCGCGCCCAACGTCGACATCACCGGCGACGCGCATTTCCTTCACGAACTCCTCGGCGAGGGCAGCGTCGGCGCGGTGTTCTCGGTGGCGGTCATGGAGCACTTGGCGTATCCCTGGCTGTTCGCCTCGGCGGTCAACCGCACCTTGACGGTCGGCGGCCTCACCTTTCACGCGACGCACCAGACGTGGCCGACCCACGAGCAGCCCAACGATTTCTGGCGCTTCTCCGAAAACTCGATGCGCGTGCTGTTCGGCCCCGAGACGGGTTTCGAGACGCTATATGCCGGGATGCACAACCCAGCCACCATCTACCCTTCGCTGCGCAACAGCGGCTACGGTGATGTTCCGTTCAGCCCCGGCTACTGCGGTGTATTCGTGTTGGCGCGCAAGGTCCGAACAGTGGAAGCAGATGCCGTCCGCTGGCCGGTCCCCAAGCAAGTCGCCGAGCAGCGCGCCGAGCAGTATCCCCCGCCGCCCTCGTCGTAGTCGCGCCTCGTCATAGTCGCGCGAGAGCGCGCGGAAGATCGTGCGAATGTTCGCGACATCCGCCGGGCCGTCGCGATCGGCAAGGTGATCGCGCAGAACCGTTCGGTGAGCGCCTTCGCAGAACCGCGACGAAGGCGCTGCCTCGGCTCAACGGTTCCTGGAACGCTGACTATTGGCGCGGAACACCTCATCGGCGACTCTTTTCTGGCTGGGCGGCATGGCCGCATAAAGCCGCTGGAAGGCAGCGGAAAGTCGCTGCATATTCTGCGCATGCTGCGTCGCGATGTCGGTCAGCGACTGCATGTTGTCGGTCGCGCTCATCGAGGCCAGCGTGGTCCGGCGCTGCGTCAACAACTGGCTCAAGGCGCGGGCGTTTGCGCGGGCTACCTGCGCGTATTGATCCCACGGGCCTCCCTCGTCAGGGGTGATGCCGAGCGCCTCGTGCAACTTGCTGAGCCGCTGTTCGGCTCGTTCGACGGGGTTCCGGCCCTGCGACGCAGTCTGTTGGGCCTGAACCGCGACGGGTAGGGCCAGCAAAGCACAAACCGGTCCGACTCGGGTTAGCAGTCTGAGATTCATGGTCACAATCCCCGGTGGGCTTCGTGGTCGGCGAACTCCATGCAGCCGAGCGTGTCGCGCAATGCCAAGCGGTGCTTCTGGCCTGTTCTAATCGTCATCGTCGCCAAAACCTCCGCCATATCCTCCGAAACCTTCGCCGAAGCCACCGAACCCCTCGCCTCCGAAATTACCGAAGCTCGGGCCGTATATACCCGGGCCATCGTCATAGCCCTCGCCCGCAAACCCGGGTTCTCCGTAACCATAGCCGCCGAAATCTCCCCCTGCGCAGCCGTTGAGCGCGACAAGCAGCGTCACCGCGCCCAGCCAAGAGGTAAGTCTTGTCATGCGGTCTCCCATGCGTTGCCCGCTTCGTCCGGACTTATGGCTGTTGTCGGGTACCTAGCTTAACCTGAACGTCCGAGGCCCTGAATAGCTGCCCTGACAAATTGGCCAGGTAATAAATTGGCCAGGTAATAAGTACGCGTGATCCCAACTGCCGAGGCTCCTCGCTACAGCCCGACCAGCCCCCGGGCGATCGCGATGACCCGGTGCGCCTCGCTCCAGAGCGCGAACGGTTCGAGCCGGTCGAGTGGCGCCCAGAGGGCTTCCGACACGTCGGACCCGGCGCGCGGGTCGCCCTCGGTCCAGCGGGCGGCGAAGTCGATGATGGTGTAGTGGAACCGCACCCGGCCCTCGGGGTCGCGGCGGATCGTATCGACCTGCGCGGCAAGACGGAGTTCGCCCACCGTGAGCCCGGTTTCCTCCAACAGTTCCCGCCGCGCGGCCGCTTCGGCGGTTTCGCCAAGCTCCTGCGCGCCGCCCGGCAAGCTCCAGCTTCCCATGTTGGGGGGCTTGCCGCGGCGGACGAGCACCACCGCGCCGGGCCGGAGCACGACCACGCCGATGCCGACGATGGGCCGGGACGGATACTCCCGGTCTGATGTTGGAGCCGCCTCGCTCATTTCGCCCCAATCGAGCCAGATGCGACGCCATTCGTCCACCGCTCGCGTTGACGGGCGCGGCATCGGGGCGGATCATCGGGGTTCGGACGAAGGAGACCGCGATGAACTACATGGCGAGCAACCCAGGCCGCGCGGCGATGAGCGACGCGGAATGGCAAGCCCGCGTCGATCTGGCGGCGGCGCACCGGCTCGCGGTCATGCACGGGCTGAACGAGGGCATCTTCAATCACTTCACCCTGCGCGTTCCCGGCAAGCCCGGCCGCTACTACCAGATCCCGTTCGGCCTCCATTGGTCCGAGATCAACGCGAGCTGCTTCATGGAGGTCAGCTTCGCGGGCGAGCGGCTGGCCGGCGAGGGCGAGATCGAACGGTCGTGCTACTGCATTCACGCCCCCATGCACCGCGACCTCGCCGGGGCGGAGGCGGTGTTCCACACCCATATGCCCTACGCGAGCGCGTTGGCGCGGCTGGAGGACGGGCGCATCCTGCCGATCGGGCAAACGGAGCTCGGCACCCTGGTCCACACCGCCTATGACGACCATTACGACGGCCCGGCCTTCGACCCGGCCGAAGGGGCGCGGCTCGCGCGCGTGATCGGCGACAAGACGGTGCTGATGATGGCCAATCACGGCGTCGGCGTGGTCGGCCGGTCCGTCGCCGAGGCGTATGACCGGCTATACTATGTCGAGCGGGTCGCGCAGGTGCAGCTCTACGCGATGTGGACCAACCGCCCGCTCCGCCATCTACCGGAGGATGTCGTGGAAAGGACCGCCAAGGGGATGAGCGGCGGCCCGCGCTACGGCGGTCGCCGCGCGTGCGAGTGGCATTTCGACGCGCTGAAGCGGATTCTCGACCGCAAGGAGCCCGACTACAAGGATTGACCCCCAGCCCGGCCCTCTTTCCTGCGAGGGCTGGGCAGGGGGCCTGGCGAGGAGCGCCATGACGACACTCTCCATCCTCGACCTCGCCCCGGTACCCGAGGGCGCCACCCCCGGCGACGCGCTGCGCCGCTCGCTCGACCTCGCGCGCCACGCGGAGGACTGGGGCTATCGGCGGTTCTGGCTGGCCGAGCACCACAACATGGTCGGCATCGCCAGCGCCGCGACGGCCGTCGCGATCGGCTTCGTCGCCGGCGGGACCGCCACGATCCGAGTGGGCTCGGGCGGCATCATGCTGCCCAACCATTCGCCGCTGGTGATCGCCGAGCAGTTCGGCACGCTGGAGTCGCTCTACCCCGGACGCATCGATCTCGGGCTCGGGCGCGCGCCGGGCACCGACCCGATCACCACCCGCGCGCTCCGGCGCGGCCCGGAAGCGGCGGAGCGCTTCCCGCAAGACGTGCTCGAACTGCAGGCGCTGCTCGGCCCGGGCCAGGCGGGACAACGGGTCCAGGCGGTGCCCGGCACCGGGTTGGAGGTGCCGCTCTGGATCCTGGGCTCGAGCTTGTTCGGCGCGCAGCTCGCCGCGATGCTGGGCCTGCCGTTCGCGTTCGCCTCGCACTTCGCCCCGGACGCGCTATTGCCGGCGCTGGAGATCTACCGCGCCCGGTTCCAGCCGTCCCAGCAGCTCGATCGGCCCTACGCGATGGTCGGGGTGAACGTCGTCACCGCCGACACCGACGCGGAAGCGCGGCGGTTGTTCACCTCCGTGCAGCAGAGTTTTGCCAATCTGTTCCGCGGCGCCCGCGGCCGGCTCCGCCCGCCGATCGACGACATCGACACGTATTGGAACGCGGCCGAGAAGCAGCAGGCGACTACCATGCTGGCCCGCTCCTTCGTCGGCTCGCCCGACACGGTGCGCCGGGCGTTGTCGGCGTTCGCGGCGGAAACGGGCGCGGACGAGCTGATGGTCGCCGCCGCGATCTACGACCACGGCGCGCGCCTCCGCTCCTACGAACTGCTCGCGGAAACCCAGGCCGACGCGGACCGGGCGGCGGCCTGAGCGACGGCGGGGGCGCTGGATGCCGCGCGACTACGAAACCGACTTCGCCGCCTGGGCCGACGAACAAGCGCAGGCGCTCCGCGACCACCTCGCCGGCGGCAACCGGCCCGTTGACTGGGCTCACGTCATCGAGGAGGTCGAAGGATTGGCCGCGTCGGACCGCCGCGAGCTGCGCAACCGCCTTCGCGTCATCATGGCGCATCTCTTCAAGCTGCGGTTCAGCCAAGACGTCCAGCCGCGCCCGGGCTGGATCACCACGATCAACGAACAGCGCAGCGAAGTGGAAACCCTGCTCGACGACAATCGTTCGCTCCGCCGCGACATAGCCACGTTCATCGCCGCCACGGTTGACAGCGCGCGTTCTCTGGCGACGCGGGATCTACAGGCCTACGGTGATGCCGGCGCGATCGACCCGGCGGCCACGTTCACCGCGGACCAGATGCTTGGCGATTGGCTGCCCTGAACGAGCTACCCTGACACGCTTTGTAAGCATCTATCAGTTACGTCGGGTTATCCGCCACAATCGCAACAAGCGCCGACACATCGACGAAGATCCAACACCGGCCCGTCATCCCGACGCCAGCGTCTTCATCGCGACACTCCGCTCGAACAACCGGAGCAGCATGCGCACCGGCCGCCCCCGCTCGCCTTCGAGCTTGGGGTCGCGCTCCAGCAGCAGCGCCGCGTCCCGATTCGCCATGTGCAGCAAATCATCGTGCTCCACCACGTCGGCGAGCCGGAAGCCCGGCAGGCCGGACTGCTTGGTGCCGATCAGGTCGCCGCCGCCGCGCAGGCGGAAATCGGCGTCGGCGATGACGAAACCGTCCTCCGTGTCGCGCAGCAAGGTGAGCCGCCGGCACGCGGTGTCGTTCAGCGCCTCGTCGTGCAGCAGCAGGCAGAAGCTCTCGGCCGCGCCCCGACCCACGCGGCCGCGCAGCTGATGCAGTTGCGCGAGGCCGAAGCGCTCGGCGTGCTCGACCACCATGACGGTCGCTTCCGACACGTCGACCCCGACCTCGATCACCGTCGTGGCCACCAGCAAGCGCGTTCGGCCCGCAGCGAAGTTCGCCAGCGCCGCGTCCCGCGTCGCCGGGTCCTGCTGGCCGTGCGCCAGGCCGACCGCCTCGCCGAACCGGGCGCGCAACGTCGCGAAGCGGGCCTCGGCCGCCGCCAGGTCTACCGTTTCGCTTTCCGCCACCATTGGGCAAACCCAGTAGACCCGCGCCTCCGCCGCGAGCTTGCGCGTCAGCGCGTCGAGCACGACGTCCGTCGTCGAAAGCGAGTGCAGCGTGGTGCGGACCGGCCGGCGGCCGGGCGGCTTCTCGTCCAGCCGGCTCACGTCCATCTCGCCCCAGTCGGTCAGCAGCAGGGTGCGCGGGATCGGCGTCGCGGTCATCACCAGCACGTCCGTGCGCTCGCCCTTGTCACCGAGTTGGACTCGTTGCTCCACGCCGAAACGGTGCTGCTCGTCGATCACCGCGAGCCCGAGGTCGTGATACGCGACCGCCTCCTGGAACAAGGCGTGCGTCCCGACCACGAGCGGGATGGAGCCGTCCGCGAGGCCACGCAACGTGTGGGCGCGCGCCGCACCCTTCACCGAGCCGGTCAGCAGCGCGACCGGCACCGGGCAAAGCCGGGACAATGTGCGGTGATGCTGCTTGGCAAGCACCTCCGTGGGCGCCATCAGCGCCGCCTGCGCGCCGGCGTCCACCGCGTGCAGCATCGCGAGCACCGCGACCAGCGTCTTGCCCGAGCCCACGTCGCCTTGCAGCAGCCGCAGCATGCGGCGTGGTGACGCAAGGTCGGCCTCGATCTCCCCGATCGCGCGGTTTTGCGCGCCCGTCAGGGTGACGGCGGCGCGGGCAAGGGCGACGCTGGCAGGCGAAGTGGCGGAGCACGCGCCGGCAGCCCGGATCAGGGCGCGTCCAGGCCGGGCGCGCACGCGCCCGCGCACCAACGCCAAAGCGACTTGGTTCGCCAGCAGCTCGTCATACGCCAGCCGTCGTCGAGAAGTCGGCGGGGGCGGCTCAGCAGGCGCTTGCAGCGCGCGTAGGGCGTCGATGAAGGAAGGCCATCGCTCGCGCCGGAGCAGGGCCGGGTCGTGCCACTCCGGCAGCGCGGGCACGCGGTCGAGCGCTTGCGCCATGGCGCGGGCAACCTGCCGCGCCCAAAGCCCGGCCGTGAGCGGCCACACCGGCTCCACCGCCGGCAGGCGCTCGCCTCCCGTTACCGGCAGGAGGTGGTCGGGGTTGGTCATCGAGAGCCGGTCGGCGAAGCGTTCCAGCTTGCCCGAAACCAGGAGCCGCAGCCCGGGCGGCATCCGGCTGTGCGCGCCAGGCCGGAACAGGGCCAGTTCGGCGAACCCCGTGTCGTCGCGCACGATCATCCGCCAGGGCTGGCGCGGGCGGACCGGGCGATCGTGCCGCACCAGCTCCACTTCTAAGGTGACCACGTGGCCGGGCCGCGCCCCAGCGATCGTCGGGCGGTCGCGTCGATCGAGATACGCGTCGGGCAGATGGAAC
>CAXUIE010000024.1:0-18558 GCA_964250825.1 uncultured Acidisphaera sp.
GCCCTGAGGAGACATCCTTTGGACTTCAACGCGCTTCCCTTTGACGCCGATGCGATGCTGGCGGGCCTGCGCCCCTGGGCGGAATGCGAAAGCCCGACCTGGGACGCCGCCGCCGTCAACCGGATGATGGACGTCGCCTCGCGTGATCTCGTGATCGCGGGCGCCCGCATTGAGCGGATCGCCGGGCGCATGGGGTTCGGCGACTGCGTGCGCGCGACTTTTCCCCATCCCCGGCCGCATGAGCCGGGGGTGCTTGTCATGGGGCATCTCGATACAGTTCACCCGGTCGGCACGCTCGCCGCCCTGCCTTGGCGGCGGGAGGACGGCCGGGCCTGGGGGCCGGGCGTTTACGACATGAAGGGCGGCAACTATCTCGCCCTCGAGGCCATTCGCCAGCTCGCCCGCGCCGGAGTCGCGACGCCGCTCCCGGTCACCATCCTGCTGACCAGCGACGAGGAGGTGGGCAGCCCGAGCACGCGCGACCTGATCGAGGCGGAAGCGGCGCGGCATCGCTACGTGCTGGTGCCGGAGCCCGCGCGGCCCGACGGCGGGGTGGTGACGGGGCGCTACGCCATCGCCCGGTTCAATCTCGAGGCCACCGGCCGGCCGAGCCATGCCGGCGCGCGGCTCGCCGAGGGCCGCTCGGCGATCAAGGAGATGGCCCGCAAGATCGTCCAGATCGAGGACATGACCACCGCCGACTGCACCTTCAGCGTCGGCGTGGTGCAAGGCGGACAGTGGGTGAACTGCGTGTCCACCACCTGCACCGGCGAGGCGCTCAGCATGGCCAAGCGCCAGGAGGATCTCGACCGCGGCGTGGCGGCGATGCTGGCGCTGGCGGCGTCGTCCAACGATGTGCGGTTCACCGTGCCGCGCGGCGTCACGCGTCCGGTTTGGGAGCCGGACGATCGCACCATGAGGCTGTATGAAGTGGCGCGCGCCATCGCCAGCGGCCTCGGCTTCGCCATTCCACCGCAAAGCTCGGGCGGGGGATCGGACGGCAACTTCACGGGTGCGATGGGCATCCCGACCCTGGACGGGCTCGGCGTACAGGGCGCGGGCGGCCATACGCTCGACGAGCACATCGAAATCGACAGCCTGGTCGCCCGCGGACGGTTGATGGCAGGGCTGCTCGCGACCCTGGCATAAAACTGGCAAGGGCGAGCACGACACGCATCACCTCGCCCGCAGCATTCGGCGGCGCGTGCCAGCGAAAGGAGTGCGAATGATGACGATGGGCGTGCAAGCCAATCCCTACGCTTGGCCTTTCGATGGCGCCTTCCGGCCAGACAACACCGCGCTTGTCATCATCGACATGCAAACGGATTTCTGCGGCAAGGGCGGCTATGTCGACGCGATGGGCTACGACCTCTCCCTGACCCGGGCGCCAATCGAACCGATCAAGCGCGTGCTCGCAGCCATGCGGACGAGCGGTTTTCCGATTGTGCATACCCGCGAGGGCCATCGACCGGACTTGAGCGACCTGCCTGCCAACAAGCGGTGGCGTTCGCGGCAGATCGGCGCGGGCATCGGAGACCCGGGTCCGTGCGGCCGCATCCTGGTGCGCGGCGAGCCGGGCTGGGAGATCATCGACGAGCTCGCGCCGCTACCGGGTGAAATCGTGGTGGACAAGCCCGGCAAGGGTGCGTTCTTCGCGACCGACCTGGAATTGCTCCTGCGAACGCGCGACGTCCGCAACCTGGTGCTCACCGGCATCACCACCGATGTCTGCGTTCACACGACGATGCGGGAAGCAAACGATAGAGGCTTCGAGTGCCTGATGCTCGCCGATTGCTGCGCGGCAACGGATGCTGGCAATCACGCCGCGGCGCTGAAGATGGTGACGATGCAGGGCGGGGTGTTTGGCGCCGTGGCTAGCTCCGCCGATTTGCTCGCCTGCCTCTAGACTAGGCAGCCGTTTCCGCGTCCAGTGCCGGCCGGCCCAGGCGCAGAAAGCCGATGTCGTGCCGCGTGGCGCCGTCGCCCGTCGCGAGATCGGCGAGGATTTCGCCCACCACGCTGCAGAACTTGTAGCCGTGGCCCGAGCAGGGAGAAGCGAGCACCACCTGCGGATGCTCGGGGTGCCGGTCGAGGACGAAGTGTTCGTCGGGCGTGTTGGTGAACAGGCAAGCGCGCATCGCCAGGGTCGGGCCGGCACCGTCCGGGAAGTAGCGCTCGGCGAACTGGCGCAGCAATCGCTCGTCCTCCGCGTCAACGTCGCGGCGCGCCGAGTCCGCTGCCGCCGTCTCGCCCCGATGGTGATAGCGGCCGAACTTGAAACCCGGCACTTCGTAAATTGGCAGGCCGTAATACCGGCCCTCCTCGAGTTCGAGATTAAACACCGGAAAGCGCTCGGGCGTGAACAGCGCCGGTCGTCGGGGTTGCAGCCAGGCCAGCACCTGCCGTTCCGGCACCGCGAGCGAGCGCAACGGCGCCGCGAGCTCGCCCATCCACGCCCCGGCCGTGCGCACGAGCCGCGCCGCCTCGTGGCACCCCTTGTCGGTGCGCACGACGACTCCTTCGCCGGACGGGTGCGCATCCCAGCCGAGCACCCGCTCGCGCGCCCGGATGTCGGCACCCGCCGCTTGCGCCGCGATCACGTGCGCCACGATCGCCCGCTCGCTTGCGAGGAGGCCGCCGCGCGGCTGGAACACGGCGCGGGTCGCGGCTGGCAACCGATAGCCGCCGAAACGCTCGTTCACCTCCGAGCCTGTCAGCACCTCGTGCGGCAGCCCATGCAGCCGCGCCGAGGCGAGCGCGCCGGCGAACAGCGCCCCGTCCTGCGGGCCGCCATCGACCGAGCCGGTGGTGACGAGCAAGGCCGTCCCCGTCGCCCGTTCGATCGCGTCCCACAGCTCGTAGGCGCGCAGCAGCAGCGGCACGTAGGCCGGATGCTCGTGATACGGCAGGCGGATGATGCGACTGACGCCGTGCGACGAGCCCATGACGTGCGGGATGTCGAACCGCTCCAGCCCCAGCACGCGCTGCCCGCGCTGCGCCAGCTGCCAGCAAGCGGCACTCCCCATGCCGCCCACGCCCACCACGATCACGTCATAGGCCATCACGCACCCGCCCGTTGTTCCGCAAAAGGCGTCAAGCCGCGCGGGCATTGACCGAGTTCAGGTAGTCAACACAGGTGCCGACCGACTCCACGTCGGCGAACTTCGCGTCGATGTCGAACAGGCTCCAGGCGACGGCGCCCGGCACCCGATCGCCAATGCACTCGCGCACCGCGATGGTGCGATACCCCTTGGCCAAGCCGTCGCAGATGGTGGTGCGCACGCAGGCGGTTGCGGTGCATCGGCGGCAAAACCGCGACTCCCTGTCGATCGGCCGCGTGGAAGACCAGGAGCGGGACTGCGATCGCGCGTTCCCGAGGTGGGCCCCGGCATACGTCGATTTCGTCGCCTTCTAAAGCCCGTCGGCAGGGATCACCGGACAGTTTGAGCGCCCAGCCAGCAGGCAATCCTCGGCCGCGGCGGTGGCGTGCAGCTCGCGGACCAAGAACAGTCCGATGACCACCAGCAACAGCGCGACCGCGAGGCCGGCGAGGCTCGCGGTCTGACGGTCGGCCGCTCCGCCGTCCGCTTCTCCATTCTCGGTCCAGGGCTGTACTGGGCGCATCCATGTGCCTTCGGTTGTGGGCGTCGCGCCTGCCGGGCTTTGACCGCCACCTTCGATCAATAGCCCAACTCGGCCCGGGCGCGAAGCTGGCGCGCGGCCTCCGTTGCCGCTGCGAGGCCTGCGGCGTACACACCATCCATGCGCGCCGCCGCCGTCCGCCACCTCTCGCGCGACCCCGCGTTCGCGGGTTTGATCGGGGCGGTCGGCCCCCCGGGTCTCGTCGTCGAGCGCGAGCGAAGCCCCTATGAGGCGCTGGTCCGGGCCATCGCGCATCAGCAACTGCATGGCCGCGCGGCGCAAGCGATCCTGGCGCGTTTCGTCGCACTGTATCCCGGCACTCCCTTCCCTGATCCGGCCGCCGTGCTCGCGACGAGCGACGACGTGCTCCGCACCACGGGCTTCTCCGGCAGCAAGATTGCCGCCATCCGCGACATCTGCGCCCGGGCGCTCGACGGCACGGTGCCCTCGCGCCGGGCGGCGGCGCGGCTTTCCGACGAGGCGCTGATCGAGCGGCTGACCTCCATCCGCGGCGTGGGCCGCTGGACGGTCGAGATGCTGCTGATGTGGACCCTGGGCCGGCCGGACGTGCTTCCGGTGGACGATTGGGGTGTGCGGGAAGGCTACCGCGTCCTGCACGGGCTCGCCGCGCAACCGAAGCCCCGCGCCTTGGCCACTTGTGGGGAAGCATGGTCTCCGTGGCGCAGCACCGCCGCCTGGTATCTGTGGCAAGCGGCGGACCGAGCGAAACGGGCTACGGAGTCAACGAGCCGGGCATAGCGGAGGCTGCGATCGCGACGGAACTGAACGCTGCCCGGCTGGCTTCGGACCAGAATGCAAGTGAGCACTCAGGGCGACCTTCACCGGAGTGACCCGCTCGGCCGCATGATCGCCTGCACCCTGGGCGGCGGGACGACCGCGATGGCCCTCCGATCCCGTCGCCATGCGCGGCGGGACACTTGCTGCTCAATCGCAGAGCGATCACCGCCGCACTGCCCAACAAATATGCTGTCACGTATATGAACCCGATCACGTGCTCAGGACTTGACACTGATTGTCAGTGACGTGGAATGTCAGGCGGGGCGACATTGATGGTTGTAGTACCTCCTCGTCGCGTGTCGGACAGCACCGGAGGCCATGATGGACGACGTGGTGAGTTTCCCGGCCGTAGCGGCGTTGCAATCGAGCGCATCGGTCGCGCATCCGCTGGAGCCCCTAACAGCGGATGAGCTTCGCGCCGTGGGGCGGGCCATACGGGCCGACGCGCAGTTCAGTGACGGCTACCTGTTCGAGACGATCGAGCTGAGCGAACCCTCCAAGCAGGCGGTTCGCGCGTGGCAGCCCGGCCAAGCAATTCCGCGGCAAGCGCGCGCTAGCCTGTTCCGCGCCCACGAAGGCGAATTGTGGCGGCTCGTCGTGTATCTGCCCAGCGGTGAAAGCGTCGGCCGGCGCGCCGTGGCGGGCGCACGGCCGATGATCCAGCTCGAGCAATTCCTCGCCATCGAAAACATCGTGCGCGCGCATCCCGAGTTCATCGCTGCCTGCAAGAAGCGCGGCATCACCGACATGGACAAGGTCTGCGTCGATCCCTGGTCGGCGGGCAGCCAGAACCATCCGGAAGAGGAAGGGCTACATTTGGCCCACACGTTCTGCTGGCTGCGGTTGCGCGAGAACGAGAACTTCTACGCCCACCCGATCGAGGGGCTGAACGCCGTCGTCGACCTGTTCAAGGGCGAGGTGCTGCGGGTCGACGACTACGGCGTTTGGCCGATCCCGATGACGGAGGTGAACTACGAAAGCCAGTTCCGCACCGCGTTCCGCGCGCCCCTCAAGCCGCTCGACGTGGTGCAGCCGGAAGGCGCCAGCTTCGTGCTCGATGGCCGGCAGCTCGCGTGGGACAAGTGGTCGCTTGTCGTTGGCTTCAACGCCCGCGAGGGACTGACCCTGCACGACATCCGCCATGACGGCCGGCCGGTCGTCTACCGCGCGTCGCTCGCCGAGATGGTGGTTCCCTACGGCACCCCGCTCAACGGCCATCCGCGCAAGAACGTCTTTGACATCGGCGAGTACGGCCTCGGCAAGCTCGCCAACTCGCTCCGCCTCGGCTGCGATTGCCTCGGCACCATCGCCTACCTCGATGCGCACCTCAACACGATGGGCGGCGACGTGATGACGATCGAGAAGGCGATATGCATCCACGAGGAGGACGCCGGCATTCTGTGGAAGCACTGGGATTTCCGCACCGACCGAACCGAGATGCGGCGCGGTCGCCGGCTGGTCGTGTCCTGCATCTGCACCGTCGGCAACTACGAGTATGCGCAATACTGGTACTTCCGCCAGGACGGCGCGATCGAGTTCGAGATGAAGGCGACCGGCATCATCAACACCGCCGCCTGCCCGCCGGGTCAACCGTCGAAATACGGCGCCGAGGTTTCGCCGGGCGTCGAGGGCCACATCCACCAGCACGCATTCTGCGCACGCCTCGACATGGCGGTGGACGGGGACGCGAACAGCATCGTCGAATGCAACACCTACGCCGAGCCTGAGGGGCCGAACAATCCGTTCGGCAACGCCTTCTATGTCGAGGAAACCGTGCTCGGCACCGAGCAGGCCGCCGCTCGCCGCGCGAACCAGGAAACCCAGCGGTATTGGAAAGTGATAAACCCATCCAAGCGCAACCATGTCGGCCGTCCGGTGGGCTACCGGCTGGAGCCGGGCCAAGTCCTGACTCCATTCGTGCGCGCCGATTCCGCTTCCGGCCGCCGCTCGACCTTCGTGCAGAATCATCTCTGGGTCACCGCCTTCGACCCCGAGGAGCGCTATCCCGCTGGCGAGTACATGAACCACTCGCAAGGCCACGGCGGCTTGACCGACTTCATCAAGCAGAACCGGCCGACCGATAATGCCGACATCGTGCTGTGGCACGTGTTCGGCCTGCATCACCTGCCGCGCACGGAGGATTTTCCGGTGCAGCCATGCATCAGCACCGGTTTCAAGCTAATGCCGTCCGGCTTCTTCGACCAGAACCCGGGCATCGATCTGCCGCCCGAAACCAACGCTGCCAGCAAGCTCGCCGGCGCCGATTGCTGCGCGGCTGGCTGACCTGATGGCGCGCGCGAGCGGGGATGCCGGCGCCGTCGCTAGCAATGCCGGCGCCGGCGTCGCGCTTGGCCTTCGTCACGGCACGTTGAGCCAGATTGAAAGCCTGGGCCAATCCGTCGCCAACATCGCCCCGTCGCTCACCCCGGCGCTGAACATCACCGTGGTTGCCGGGCTCGCCGGCCTCGGCTCCTGGGTTGCCTACCTGTTCGCGACCATCGCGCTCCTGTTCGTCGCGGGCGGGATCGCGTCGCTGGCGCGTCGTCACCCGCTATCGGGCTCATATTTCGTCTATGTCGGCCGCACGTTCGGCCCGCTCTGGGGCGCGCTGAGCGGCTGGGCGATGGTCGAAGCCTATCTCCTGACCAGTGTCGCGGCGCTCGTCAGCACGACCATCTTCGTGCAGAACTTGTTGGCGGCCGTCGGCCTGCCCGCGCTGGCTCCCCCGGCTTGGCTGACTTGCGTCGTGTTCGGCGCCCTGATCTGGTTTGCCGGCTATCGCGAGATAAAGATCTCGGCCCGGCTCGGACTGCTGCTCGAAGCGGTGTCGGTGGCGCTCATCGTCCTCGTCCTGGCTTTGGTCGTGGTTCGCCGTGGAAGCCTGTTCGACCCGGCGCAGTTCGACGTCGCCCCGCTCCGCTGCGGGGGCAGCGCGGCGGCGCGCCCCTTCGCGGGGTTCCGCGGCGGCGGCTGCGCGCGGGCCGCGACTCTGGCCAAGGAGACCCGCGACCCCGGTCGCACCATCCCGCGTGCGATCACCGGCAGCGCGGCGGCCGTCGGCTTGTTCTTCACCCTTGCCGCCTACTGCATGGTCATGGGCATGAACGACGACACGGCGACGATCGGCAACAGTTCCTCCCCGATGACCGATCTCGCCGTGCATGGCGGCATCGGCTGGGCGGCGGCGATCATCTATTTCTCCGCGACGGTCAGCGCCTTCGCCTGCACCTTGGCGTGCATCACCGCGGCCTCCCGACTGCTGTTTTCCATGGCCCGCTACGGCGTGGTCGGCCGCCGGCTGGACGCAGTGCACCGAACACATCAAACACCGCACGTCGCGGTCGGGGTTTGCTGCGCCATGATGCTGGTGCTGGCGGTCGCGGTGTTGCCGTTGGGCGCGTTGGACGCTTTCGGCTACACCGGCACATTGGCGACTTTTGGCTTTCTGCTCGTCTACCTGCTGATATCGATCGCGGCGCCGATTGATCTGCGCGGCGTAGGCGCTATGCGCGCGTCCCACATCGCGGTGGGCGCGATCGGCGCGCTGCTGATGGCGTTTGTCATCTTTGGCTCGCTTTATCCGGTGCCGCCTTGGCCCTACGGCCTGCTGCCGTACCTGTTTGCGCTCTACATGCTGGGCGGCGGCGCATGGTTTCTATGGTTGCGGCGGCGCGAGCCGGCGCGGCTCGCGATGATCGAGCAAGACCTCGAAGCCTGAACGGGCGTGTCACTCGCGGCACGATCATTGCGAAGCGCAGCTCATGTTGCAGGAGTTGGCGGGATGACGGATGACGCTTGGGCAAAGCCGACACGACGGCGCGTGCTGGCGGGCATCGCCAGCGGCCTCGCGGCACCCTACGTGGCACCGGCGTTGGCGCAGAACAACAAGCCGATCCGCATCGCCCTCGCGGTGTGTCAGAGCGGCCCGGCCGGCGTCGCCGACCACGCCGACTACCTCAACGGCACGCGCATGGCGGTCGACGAGATCAACGCCGCGGGCGGCGTGCGCGGCCGGCAGCTCGCACTCGAGATCTTCGACATCGACCTGCTGACGCCCGAGGGCACGCAAACGACGTATCGCAAGATCGCCGCTTCGAAGCCGCACGCGTCCGGCACCGCGTTCTCGCTCATTCCGCTCGTCTCGTTCGACGCGCTGAGCGACTGGAAGGCGCCGCACCTGCACGGCAACCCCACTCACGACGGCTGCGTGGCGGTGAAGGAGCATCCCGAGAAATATGGCATGATCTTCGAGGTCTGCCCGCCGGAGAATTATTACGGGTTGATGTTCCCGCGCTTCCTCGAGCAGCTCGCCGGCGGCGGCGCATGGAAGCCGACCAACAACAAGGTCCACATCGTCCGCGAGGCGCTGGCCTATAATCAGGGGATCGCCCGCGCGACGGTGGAGGCCTTGAAGACGAGCAAATTCGAGCTCGGCCACATCACCGACATCCAGTTCCCGGTGCAGGACTGGGGGCCGGTGATGGAGGAGCTGCACTCGGTCGGCGCGGGCTCCATCATGATCGATCACTGGGTTGGCGCGGAGGAGGCCGCGTTCTGCAACACCTTCGTCAACGATCCTGTGAAAGGCGCCCTGGTCTACTTGCAGTACGGCCCGTCGCAGCCGGAGTTTCTCAATCTCGCCGGCGACAACGCCAACGGCTTCGTCTGGTCGACGGTGATCGGCGCCTATGACGACAAGATGGGCGGGGCGTTCCGCGCGAAATACGGCAAGCTGCACCCCGGCATCATGGGGCTGTGCTACACCGCGAACGGCTATGATGCGATGTACATCCTTAAGGCTGCCTGGGAAAGGGCAGAGCCCGAGGACTTGGCGGCGGTGAACCAGGCGATCCGCACTGGCACGCATCGCGGCATCTGCGGCGCCTACACGTTCGAGCCCGGGATGCAGGCCGCGATCCATTATCCGTTGCAAACCCAGAGCCTCGACGACGGGCTGGCGCAGCTGTTCTTCCAAGTGCAGGGCGGACAGCACAAGATCATCGAGCCGACGCAGCTCGCCGAGGTGAAGTTCATGACGGCGCCCTGGATGGCGGCGTGACGGGCCAGAGCGGCGGCTTTGTCTTCAGCTGCGAGGACATCGAGCTACGGCTTGGGGGGCGGCAGATCCTCGATGGCGTTTCGCTCGCCGCCCGCCAAGGCGAGGTGCTTGGCGTGGTCGGGCCCAACGGCGCCGGCAAGACGATGCTGTTCGAGGTGCTGTCCGGTCGCCAGGAGCCCGAGCGCGGCCGCGTGCGGCTCGATGGCGAGGATATCACGCGCCGTCCGCTCCACGCGCGGGCGCGCCTGGGCATCGGTCGCACCTATCAGTCTCCGGTGGTGCCCGAGGAGCTGACGGTGCGCGACGTGCTGAAGGTCGCGCGCGAAGCCTACGCACCGTATCTCACCCGCTATCACGCGGCCTGGGCGACGGAGCAGATGGGGTTGCACGTGCCGCCGGGAATGCTGGCCGGGCGGCTCGAAACGCTCAATCGGCGCAAGTTGCTGCTCGCTTGCCTGCTAATGCGGCGGCCGCGCGTGCTGCTGATGGACGAGCCGGCGGCGGGGCTGATCGGCGCCGAGATCGCCGAAATCGACCGGCTGATCACATTCATGTCGCGCGAGCTCGGCATCACCGTGCTCCTGGTCGAGCACCGGCTTGAGCTGCTGGACGCGATCGCTGACCGCGTTGTCGTGCTTGATCTCGGCCGGCTGATCGCGGAGGGATTGCCGGAGCAGGTGTTCACCTTGCCTCAAGTGCGCGCCGCTTACTTCGAAGCCGACGCCAATGCGAGCCTGGCCGAGGCCGCGTAGCTTGCTTGAGGCACGCTCCGAGTGAGCGAGGTGTTGCGCGTCCATAATCTATCGGCGGGCTACGGACCGCTGACCGCGCTGCACAGCGTCAATCTTGCCGCGCACGCCGGCGAGCGCATCGGCCTCGTCGGGCTCAACGGCCACGGTAAATCGACCCTGCTTCGCGCGATCGCGGGTCTGACCGGCTGGCAGAGCGGTTCCATCCGACTTAATGGGCGCGAGATCGGCGGCGCGCGCAGCCAGGGGCCGGGACGCTACACCCATCGGATCGTTCGGCTGGGACTGGCGCTGATGCCGCAGGGCGACGCGATCTTCCACGGGCTCACCGTCGCCGACCATCTCGACAGCGGCTCCTACACGCGCCAAGCGTGGCGGGAGCGCAAGCAGCGGCGCGAGCGCGTGCTGGCGATCTTCCCGATGTTGCGCAAGCTGCTCGACACCCCGGTGGGGCGGCTTTCCGGGGGCGAGCGGCGCATGACGAGCCTCGGGCGCGGATTGATGGCGGATGCCAGCCTGATCCTGATTGACGAACCCTCGCTCGGCCTCGCGCCCAAGATCAGCAAGGAGCTGATCAAGGCGTTGGGGCAGATCGAGCTCGGCGGTGCGGCGATGATCATTGCCGAGCAGAACATCGCCTTGCTCGAGGGACAGGTGAGCCGGATGCTCGGCATTCACGCGGGGCGGATCAAGGGCGGCGCCGAGGCGGTGCGGCGCGGCGTCGGCGTCGGCGTCGGCGTCGGCGTCGGCGTGCACTGACCGTGCACATCGACCCCGTCTACGTGCTGCTGACCACCGCGACCCTGGCTTCCATCTACGGCCTGCTCGCGATCGGCATCTCGATCATCTGGTCGAGCCTCGGCATGATCAACATGGCGCACGGCTTCACCTTCGCGCTCGCTGGCTACGGCGCATGGCTGGCGGCGCAGGCGCTCTCGACCAGCGGCGTCGTTGTCATGTCGGCCGGCATCCTGACCGGCGCGGTGTGCGGCGTCGCGATCGCTGGCGTCGCGTTCATCCCGCTTTACGACAAACCGAACTTCCCGCTGCGCAGCCTGATCGCGACCCTCGCCGTCAGCCTGCTCGGCGCGCAGACCTTGCTCTGGTTGTTCGGCCCGCGAGTCAAGGCGCTGCCGCGCATCTTCGGCAACGGGCGCATCGACGTGCTCGGCACCGGGATCACCCACGACAAGCTCGGCACCATCATCTGCGCGCCGCTGGTGCTGCTTGCCGTGCTGGTTTGGGCGCGCACCAGCCGGCGCGGGTTGCAGATCCGCGCCATGATGCAGAACCCGGAAGGTGCCGCGCTGGTCGGCGTCGGGCTGCGCTCAACGGCAATGTTGGTTATGGCGCTCACAGGCGGCCTCGCCGGGCTCGCGGCGGTGCTGCTGTCGCAAACCTACTACGTGAGCCCGTATTCCGGCCTGACGCCACTGCTCAAGGGCATGATCGTCGCCCTCGCGGGTGGGCTCGGCAGTGTGCCGGGCGCGCTGATAGCCGCCGGCTGCGTCGGGCTGGTCGAGACGCTGACGGCGGTGACGCTCGGCGGCAAGTTCGTGCTCATCACGCAGTTCCTGTTCATCATCACCGTGCTGCTGATCCGCCCGCGCGGCATCGCGGGGATGCTCGAGCACACGCGGGAATAGCTTGATGCGCGATGTTCCCGGCTCTCCCGACGTCAACCTGGAGCCGAAGTGGCTGGTCGGCCGGCGCCTCCTGGTGCGCAAGCTGCGCACGGGGGGGGCGCGCCGCTGGCATCGTCGCCGCTACCCGTTCACCCGGCGCACGCCGCTGCTGCTCGACGGCGCGTTCAACCCGCGCACCCTGGCCGCCGAGCGCACCATCGTCGACAAGCGGCCGCTGTATTGGCTCGGCTTCATCGCTTTAGCGGCCGTCGCCATCCCGTTGCTGGGCGACGGGATGCTGGGCGCGGCGACCATCTTCGCCATCTATGCCGCGATCAACGTCCTCTGGCTGCTGGTGATCGGCACGGCGGGCATCTTCTCGCTTGCCACTCTCGCCGTGGTCGGCACCGCCGCGTACGGCGCCGCATACCTGTCGGTCCACGCGGGGCTGCCGTGGTGGGGAATGTTGGGATTAGGGCCGGTGTTCGGCCTGCTGTTCGGCGTCGTGATCGCCATTCCGGCGATGCGCATCGACGGCTTCTACTACGCGCTGCTGACGTTGGGGCTGACCGAGCTGTGCCGTGTGTTCGTAGTGCAGTCGCAAGCCCTCGGTTCCGCCACCAACGGCCTCTACGGCGCGGCCGGGCTGCTGGCGGAAGGTGCCAGCCTGCGCGCGCAGTTGGTGGTCGGCGCGTATGCGGCGCTGCTGCTGCTGCTCGCGGCACTCGCCATCTTTCGCGCGGTGAACGGCCAGCGCCTCGGGCGTCTGCTGCGCGCGGCACCCGAGCAGCACGAGGCGTTCGCGGAGGCGCTCGGCGTGGATTACCGCGCCGCGCGGATCAAGGTATTCCTGATCTCGTCGGCGGCACTCGGGCTCGTGGGCGGCTTCTACGCCGTCAACTTCCACGGCGCCTCGCCTTCGCTGTTCTCCATGGACAGCCTCTTGCTGCTGCTGGCGATGGTGGTGATCGGCGGCGTCGGCCGGCCGGAGGGCGCCGTGCTCGGCACCGCCATCGTCGTCGTCATCGACCGGCTGCTGATCGGGCTCGGACCGCTGCGGCTGATCCTGGTGGGGCTCATCATGGTCGGCACCGTGCTGTTCCTGCACAACGGGCTGATGGGCATCCGGCCGCAGTTCCGCGCCTGGCGCGACCGACGGCGCAGCGAACGCCGGGCCAAGCGCGACATCCGAGGAGGCGAATACATGCCCGAGGAAGCATCCGAGATCCGCGACAAGCAGATCATCGCCGTGCGCCGCTTCAACAAGCACGTGCGCGACAACCTCAAGCTCCTCATCAACAACGAGATGATCGAGGCGCACCGCCGCAGCCCGAACGGCCCGCACGACGACGCGCTGTCACGGGTGCTGAACTACTTCCGCCGCGCGGCCGTGGCCGACAAGTACGCCATCCTCGCGGTCAAGCCGTTCGCCGAATATCGGCTCGTGGCGCTGACCGGCCGGCGCGGCGTGCCGCCGCGCATGGTGGACGACCGCGTCTACCCGACCGAGGACGCGGCGATGCACGCCGTGTTTCTCAAACGCGTGCAAGACCTGATGGAGTCCTGATCCGTGGCGCAGGTCAAGATCGAGGGCTATTCCGATCGGATGAGCGTCAAGCCGGGCCAGACCATCCGCTTCATGGTCAGCGCCGAAGGCACCGCGACGATGAACGCGCAACTCGTTCGCCTGATCCACGGTGATGAGAACCCCGCCGGCCCCGGCTATGTCGACCAGCCGATCGACGCGGAGATCAACCGCGAATGGCCGGCGCGCAAGCAGTACGCGCAGATGGGCAGCTATTTGCGCGTCGATGACCCGGACGCGCGGCTGGCGCTCGAGGGCTCGTTCACGCTGCACGCCTTCATCTTCCCGACCCTGCCGGGGAGCAATCGGCAAACGATCATGGGGCGCTGGTCGGTTGATCGCGTGCGGGGCTACGCTCTGGGCATCGATGCCGAGGGGCGGCTCGAGTTCCGCGTCGCCGACGGCAGTGCGGCGGATCAGGTGACCGCCGAGGTGCGGCTGGTCGCCAACACCTGGTATTTCGTCGCCGCGACCTGGGATGCCGGTTCGCGCCGCGCTTCCGTGCGGCAGCACGCGGTGGTGAACCGCTACAACGGGCTGCTGTCGCGCATCGTGCCATTCGACTACGCTTCGCACGTCATCGAAACGTTGCGCGTGCGCCCGAGCTGCGAGCCGTCCACGGCTTTCCTGCTCGCTGGCGCCGCCGACCACAACGGCGCGCGCGGCGCTTTCGTCAGCGAGATGTACAACGGCAAGATCGACCGCAGCGGCGTGCATGGACGCATTCTGTCCGATGCCGAACTGGACGCGCTGCGCGCGGGCGGTGCGCCGCCGAGCGACGGCATGCTGAGTTATTGGGACACCACGGCCGACTACACCGATGCCGGCGTGACTGATCGCGTGACCGACCGCGGCCCTCATGGGTTGCACGCGCACGGCGTCAACCGCCCGGTGCGGGCGCAAACGGGCTGGAACTGGACCGGGCGCAACGACAACTATCGCTTGGCTCCCGGCGAGTACGGCGGCATCGAGTTTCATCAGGATGCGGTGACCGACTGCGCCTGGAAGCCCGACATCGCCTGGACGGCGCCGGACGGGCTGCGCAGCGGCGTTTACGCGCTGAAGCTCACCGCGGGCGACGGCAGCGGCCTCGCCGAAGAACACTTGCCCTTCGTGATCCGCTCGGCGCAGGCGACGGCGCCGATCTGCTTCGTAGTGCCGACGGCGAGCTATCTCGCCTACGCCAACTCGCAGCTCGGGATGGATGCGGAGATCGGCCAGGCGATCACCGCCGTGACGCCGACCTTGCAGGCCGTAGACGTGGAGTTCTACGCCACTGGGCTCGAATACGGCCTGTCCACCTACGACCACCACGCGAGCGGTGCGGGCGTGTGCTACAGCTCGTATCATCGGCCGATCTATAACATGCGGCCAAAGTATCGCACGCCCGGGATCGGCTCGCCCTGGCAATTCCCGGCCGACCTGTCGATCATCGGCTGGCTCGAGCACATGCAATACGATTTCGAGGTCATTACCGACGAGGACTTGCACCTGGAGGGCGTGGACGCGCTCCGGCCGCACCGCGTCGTCATCACCGGCACGCACAACGAGTACTATTCCGAGCGCATGCTCGACGCGACGGAGGATTACCTCGCGTCTGGCGGCCGCATGACCTATCTCGGCGGCAACGGCCTCTACTGGTGCGTGGCGTTTCGCGACGACGAGCCCTGGGTGATGGAAGTGCGCAAGCTCGACGCGGGATCGCGCGCGTGGCAGGCGCGGCCCGGCGAGTACTACATGGCGACGACAGGCGAGCGCGGCGGCCTGTGGCGCTCGCGCAATCGCCCGCCGCAGAAGCTTGTCGGCGTCGGCTTCACCTCCGAGGGCATGGATTACTCGGTGCCGTTCCGCCGGATGCCGGACAGCTATCACAAGCGCGCCGCCTGGATCTTCGCGGGCGTGGACGGCGAGGTGATCGGCAATTTCGGCCTCGGCCGCGGCGGGGCCGCCGGTATCGAGATCGACCGCTATGATCTCGCCCTCGGCACGCCGCCGCACGCGCTGCTGCTCGCGATGTCCGAGCCGTTCTCGGACAACTACCCGCTCGTGCAGGAGGACATCCTGTACATGTTTCCCGGCATGGGCGGCACCCAACACCCATTGGTCCGCGCCGACATGGTGTTTTTCACGACTGCGAACGAGGGGGCCGTGTTCTCCACCGGCTCGATCGCGTGGGGCCAGGCGCTGCCGTGGAACAACTATGACAACAACGTCTCGCGGGTGATGGGCAACGTGATCGACGCCTTCGCCAAACCCGGCAAGCTGCCCGGCGCCGAATACGGCGCGGAGGAGAAGCTCTGGCGTTAGACGCTCCGGCGCAGCCGAGACGCCGCGCCGCGTCATCCTGACCGCGCCTGCTCTCCCCGATTTGGCGCGTATTTGGGACTACATCGGGCAAAACAGCCCGGCCAAGGGCGAACCGGGGTGGCCGTGCAGATCGTCGCAGCCGCTACCGGCTCGAATGCCTGCCCGAGCGCGGGCGGTCCGGCTTGCTGCCCGGCACGCGCGAGCTGGTCGTGCTCGGGCCCTATGTCATCGTCCCTCGCGTAAACGCGGACGGAGCGCAGATACTCCGGATCTGGCATGGCGCGCAGGATCGCCCGGGCAAATAATCGCATGATGATCGAGAATGCGATGCGCTCTCATCATTACGAAAATTTCTTGACTGGAAGCGATAAACGTCCACTTCGGCGTTCATGCGCAGCTTCACCGACCTCACTGAAAAGGAAGTCCTCGCCCTCGCGATCAACAACGAGGAGGAAGACGGCCGGGCGTACGCCGACTTCGCCGAGGGTTTGCATGAAACCTACCCGGACACCGCCCAGGTGTTCCGAGACATGGCCGCCGAGGAGCACGACCACCGACGCTCGCTCATCGACCTCTACGCGTCCCGCTTCGGCGATCACATCCCGCAACTGCGCCGACAGGATGTGAAGGGCGCTCCAACCGCGCTTTCGGCCTGGCAGGTGCTGCCGCGCGGAATCGAGGCGGTGCGCCGGGTGGCGCGGCAGATGGAGGCGAACAGCAGCCGTTTCTACATGGAGGCGGCGGCGCGGACGGCCGATCCCGCGATCCGGCGACTGCTTGGCGATCTGGCGGCGGCGGAAGCCGAACACCTGCAGGTGGCAGGCCGCATCGAAGACATCCGGCTGCCCGGCAACGTGCGCGCGCGCGAATCGGACGACGCGCGCAAGCGCTTCATCCTCCAGATAATTCAGCCCGGCCTGGTCGGGCTGATGGACGGCTCGGTCAGCACGCTGGCACCCGTGTTCGCCGCCGCGTTCGCGACGCACAACACCTGGAACACGTTCCTGGTCGGGCTTGCCGCTTCCATCGGCGCCGGGATCTCGATGGGGTTCGCCGAAGCGCTGGCCGATGACGGCAAGCTGTCCGGTCGCGGCGCGCCGCTTCTGCGCGGCCTCGTATGCGGCTTGATGACCACCGCGGGCGGCATCGGCCATACGCTGCCTTACTTGATACCCGACTTCTGGACGGCGACGGCGGTGGCGTGCGTCGTCGTGGTGCTCGAACTAGCCGTCATCGCCTACATCCAGTTCCGCTACATGGAGACGCCGATCTTCTCGGCGGTCGCCAAGGTTATGCTCGGCGGCGCCCTGGTGCTAGCGGCGGGGATCCTGATCGGCAACGGGTAGCATCAGCGCTTCACCAGTGGGCACTGTGACTCGGAGAGAGGCTGGAACGCCCGGGCTCCGGGTACTGTCGCGACGAGCTTGTAGTCGTCCCATGGCCCCTTCGACTCGGCCGGCGCTTTCACCTGATACAGATGCATGTCGTGCACCATGAGTCCGTCGATGCGGACGTGCCCATCATGGGCGAAGAAGTCGTTCACCGGCGTGTCACGCATCTTCTGCATCACGGGCGCCGCGTCGGTGGTGCCCGCGTCCGTGACGGCGTGCAGGTAGTGCATGGTGGCGAGTAGAGGCCGGCCTGCAGCATGTTGGGCATCTTGTGCAGCTTGTCGAAGAAGCGCTTGGACCAGGCCCGGGTGGCGTCGTCGGTGTCCCAATAGAAGGCGTCCACCACCAAAAGGTTCTGCGCCACGGGCAAGCCCATGCCATTGATGTCGTTGATCTCGGCGGCCATCAGCGCCATTTTCTGCTTGCCGCGCGTGAGGCCGAACTCGGATGCCTGCTTGACTGTGTTGATGAGATCGGTGCCCGCGTTCGCGATACCGATCACGTCCGCGCCCGAGGTTTGCGCTTGCAGCAGCAACGACGAGAAATCGGCGGTGTCGAGTGGCGCCTTCGCACTTCCAAGCACGGTGCCGCCGCCGGCTTTCACCACCGCGGAGGTGTCGTTCTCGAGCGCGTGGCCGAACGTGTAATCGGCGGTGATGAAAAACCAGGTCTTGCCGCCTTGCCCCAGCAATGCCCGGCCGACCGTCCGCGCGTCCGCGTACGTGTTGTAAACCCAGTGGACGGCGGTCGCGATGCAGTTGCGGTTGGTGATCGCGAGCGCGCCCGGGCCGCTCAGCATGACGATCTTGTGCCGCTGATCGGCGACATTCATGACTGCAAGAGCGGGCGAGGAGGTCGCGACGTCCATAAGGGCCGTGACGCCTTCCTGGTCGTACCAGCGAGTGGCGATCGCGGCGGCGATATCCGGCTTGTTCTGGTGATCGGCGACGAGGAACTGGATTGGCCGGCCGAGGAGCTTGCCGCCGAAATCGTCGATCGCCATGCGCGCAGCCGTCTCGCTCCCGGGGCCGGTCAGGTCCGCGTAAACGCCGCCCATGTCGAGGATGGCGCCGAGCTTGATGGGAGTATCCAGCGCGGTCGGTGGTGGCTGGGCCGCTGCCACAACGGCGTAAAAGCAAGACACGGCGATCAAGGCCATTCGCAGCATCCGTTTCTCCCTAAATCGTGTTAGCCCGTAATTGCCCGGCGACCGCTCGGAGCCAGACCACGACCGCTTCGGCGCCCGGATCGGGGTGGCCGGTGGCGCGATCGCCGAGATAGCTCGACCGACCGCGCTTCGGCGTCATCGCGGCCGTCCGGGCGGCCCCGTCGCGCGCCGCATCGATCGCCGCCGCCAGAGCTTCGGTTGGCGAGCGATGGGCGACCAGAACCGTTGCGAAAG
>CAXUIE010000025.1:0-5752 GCA_964250825.1 uncultured Acidisphaera sp.
CGACGGTTCTTATCAGACGTGGCGTCCCGATCGAGGATGCGCGCGTTACGATCAGGGAGTTCCCCGTGCGCGTCGTCGATCTGGACCTGGAGCTTGCGATCCGAGCCGCTGAGATGGAAGCCGCGACAAGGCGAAGGGGCTTGTCTCTAGGAGATCGTGCCTGCCTCGCGCTCGCTGAAAGAGAGCGCACACCCGCCCTCTCCGCTGATCGGGCTTGGTCCTCGGTTGCCGAGGCCATAGGTGTCGTGGTGCAAATGATCCGCTAGGAGCACAAGACAAATGACCGAAACGGACAAACCGACCGAGCCGCCGACCGGCGACAAGCAAATCGCGACGCCGCCCAAGGAGATCGGCGGCCCCAAGGGTCGGGAGCCCACGCGCTACGGCGATTGGGAGCAGAACGGCCGATGCACGGACTTTTGAGGCGCTCGCTTTGACCCGCTGGCCGTCCGGCGCATACAAATACTGATTGGTAGCGGGATAGGAGCAGGATCATGGCGCACGAGTTCGATCTCGTCATTCGGGGCGGCACCGTGTTCGATGGCACCGGCAAGCCGGGGTTCGAGGCGGATGTGGCCCTCAAGGACGGCGCCATCGCCGCCGTGGGCCGGGTTTCGGCCAGCGGCGCCGAGGAGATCGACGCCCGCGGCCAGATCGTCACGCCGGGCTTCGTCGACCTCCACACCCACTACGACGGCCAGGCCGTGTGGGACAACCATCTTGCCCCGTCGTCCTGGCACGGCGTCACCACAGCCATAATGGGCAATTGCGGCGTCGGGTTCGCGCCCTGCAAGCCGGGCGACCGCGAGCGGCTGATCGAGCTAATGGAAGGGGTGGAGGACATTCCGGCACCCGTCATGCACGAAGGGCTCGATTGGGGCTGGGAAAGCTTCGCCGACTACCTCGCCGCCCTCGAGCGGCGGCCGCGTGACATCGACATCGGCGCGCTGCTGCCGCACTCGGCGGTGCGGGTGTTCGTCATGGGCGAGCGCGCGTCGTTCCTGGAGAACGCGAACCAGGCCGACATCGCCCAGATGGGCGAGGTCGCCGCCGAGGTGATGCGCGCCGGCGCGTTCGGCTTCTCCACCTCTCGAACGATCAGCCACAAGACGCTGGCGGGCGAGTACATCCCAACCCTGCGCGCCCAGGAAGAAGAGCTGACCGGGATCGCCATGGGCATCCGGCGCGCCGGCGCCGGGATGCTGGAGCTCGTGTCCGACTGGAACCAGCCGGACCCGGCGACCGAGTTCGCGATGCTCCGCCGGGTGATCGAGAAGTCCGGTCTGCCGTTGATGTTCACCCTCAACCAGCGCCACGATCGGACGGAGGTTTGGAAGGAACTGCTGGCGCTCTCCGATCAGGCGGCCGACGACGGCCTGACCATGCGCCCCGTGTTCCCGCCCCGCATGGTCGGTATCCTGCTTGGCCTGCAGGGCACGCAGAACCCGTTCTCCGGCTGCCCGAGCTACAAGAAGCTCGCGCATTTGCCGGTGCCCGAGCGGGTGCGGGCGATGCAGGACCCGGACATGCGCCGCCGAATCCTGTCGGAAGACCCCGTCAAGGAAAGCACGTTCCCGCTGATCCAGCGCATCGGCTACGACTGGATGTTCCCCTTCGAGGAGCCGCTCAACTACGAGCCGGCACGGGAGAATTGCATCACGGCCATCGCCGCGCGCGAGGGGCGCACCGCGCCTGAGGTGGCGTACGACCTTCTCGTTGCCGACGAGGGCCGCAACTTCATCATGGCGGCGATCGTGAACTACGCCCACTACTCGCTCGCCCCGGTCGAGGAGTTCCTCCGTCATCCCAACGCCATTATGGGCCTTGGCGACGGCGGCGCACATGTCGGCTTCATCTCGGACGCCAACTTCCAGACCTTCATGCTCACTCATTGGGGGCGCGACCGGAAGGCGGGCAGCTTCGACCTCGCGGAACTGGTCCGGCGACAAACCTCCGACACCGCCCACGCCGCCGGCCTGCGCGATCGCGGCGTGGTGGCGGTCGGCAAGAAGGCCGATCTTAACGTGATCGACTTCGACAGGCTGCGGCTCGAACGGCCCTACGTCGTGTTTGATCTACCCGCCGGCGGCCGGCGCTTGCTGCAGAAGGCGACCGGCTACACGGCAACCGTCAAGTCCGGCGCGATCACCTACCGCGACGGCGAGGCGACCGGCGCGCTGCCCGGCAAGCTCCTGCGCGGTGGCCCCGCCTTGGCCGCGGCCTAGAGCGCGACCTCGCGAGGCGGGTACGTCGAAGTGTGTGAATAGCGCTCTACTCGTTATGTTTAGCGAGCAACATCACCCCGATCGTTTCCGGTCTGGGTGATGTTGCTCTGGGCGGAGCCTCGCACACCCCGCCGTCGCCCGGCGGCGGTCACTGTGTTCTCCAGCAGGCAGGCGATCGTCATGGGGCCGACCCCGCCGGGCACCGGCGTGATGGCGCCGGCCACCCCGAGCGCCTCGTCGAAGGCGACATCGCCCGCGAGCTTGCCGTCCGCACCTCGGTTGATGCCGACGTCGATCACCGTGGCGCCCGGGCGAATCCAGTCCCCCCGCACCATGCGTGCCGAGCCGACAGCGGCGACAAGGATGTCGGCGCGGCGGCATTCTCCGGCGAGGTCCCGCGTGCGCGAGTGCGCGATCGTCACGGTGGCGTTCGCCCCGAGGAGAAGCGCGGCCATCGGTTTGCCGACGATGGCCGAGCGCCCGAGCACGAGCGCCCGCGCCCCGGCGATCCGCGCATTCGCGTCCTCGAGTAGCCGCATCACCCCGAGCGGGGTGCAGGGCACCAGGCTTGGCACGCCGTCGGACAGCCGTCCGACATTGAGCGGGTGGAAGCCGTCCACGTCCTTGGCGGGATCGACGGCCTCGATCACGTCCCGGGTGGCTATCTGGCCTGGGAGGGGCAGTTGCACCAGGATGCCGTCGACGTCGGGATCGGCGTTCAAGCGGGCGATCACGGCGAGCAGTTCGGCCTGGGACGCGCTCGCGGGCAGCCGCACCGTTTGAGTGGATAAGCCCACCTCGGCCGCACCCCGGTTCTTGTTGCGCACATAAACCGCGCTGGGGGCGTGGTCGCCCACCAGAACCACTGAAAGGCCAGGGCGGTACGGCAAGCTCGCGACCTGGTCCGTCAGCCGCGCGCGCAGCTTCGCCGCGACAAAGCGTCCATCGATGATTTGGGCCGTCACCGCCGGAACCGCGCGCGCGACCTCAGCTCACCAGGAACTGCCATGAGCCGTACAGGATGCCGTTGCGCAGGGAAACGACCAGCGGGACAGCGACGAACTGGATCAACAGGAGCAAGATGATCGGGCTGATGTCGACGTTGCCGAAATTCGGCATGATCCTTCGGATCGGTCGCAAGCCCGGCTCCGTGATGCGGTAGAAGAAGTCGCCCACGGTCCAGACCAGCCGGTTGCGCGTATCGAGCACGCCGAACGCGCTCAAGGTGCTGAACACCGCCGCCAGGATGATGGCCCAGGTGTACAACCGCAAGAGCACCAGGATGAGTTCGAAGAAAGCCGAGATCAACCGGTTGGTCTCCGTCAGGTCGGCGGAGGCTAGCGATGCGTCCGGGGGTTCGCAACCAGCCGCCCTGCTTGACTCGCCACCAGGCGGCGCCATTGAACTCCCCGTGGTGATCGATTAACAGCGTTCACTCATGTCGGCGACCACTCAACCCGTTATCCACGCGCGCAAGCCTCGCGGCCAGGGCGCGAGCCGCCGGGGAGAAATCCTTGCCGCCGCGAGCCGCATCTTCCTCGAGGAAGGCGTCGCGAACGCCACCATGCGGCGCATCGCTGCCGCCGTCGGCGTGTCCACCACGGCGCTGTATGTGTATTTCCCTGACAAGGATGCCATCCTCCAGGCCATCGCCGAGGCGACCTTCGCGGAGTTGCTCGCCACGCTCGAAGCGACGCAGCAGGTCGGCGGCTCGGCCGCGGAACGTTTCCGGACCGGACTGCGGGCCTATGTCGAGTTCGGCTTGGCGCGGCCGGACGCATATCGGCTGACGTTTCTTTCCACCCCCGCGGGCCGGGGGGCCGTCCCGCCACCTTGCGATGTCATCCAAGCGGCCGACCACTCCTTCGCCATCCTCCAGCGCGGTGTCGAGGAGATGATGGCGGAAGGATCATTTCGTCCCGGCGCGTCCGAGTCCATCGCCGAGGCGATCTGGGCGTGCCTGCATGGCGTCACCGCCCTGCTGCTAGACCAAGCGGAGCACGTCGTCACGCCGCCCGAGCACCTGGTGGAGCAGGTGATCGACTTGGTGACTTTGGGTCTCCGCTGACTGACCATTGTAAACTGAACGTTGTGCAGTTAAGCTTCGGTCCTCCAGTCGGAGTGACGCCATGCTGCGCTCGTGCTTCCTCCTCGCCGCCGTGCTCCTCACCGCCGCGGGAAGCGGGGCGCCGAGGCCGGTTCGCGTCCAAACCGTCGCATGGGGGGAGAGCCGGTCCGGCCTGACCATCTCCGGCACCGTGCAGGCGCGGACACAGGCCGACCTCGCCTTCCGGGTCACGGGGAAGATCACGGCGCGGCCGGTGGAGATCGGCGACCAGGTGCGCGCCGGGCAGCTTCTGGCCCAGCTCGATCCGGCCGACTTGCGATTGTCGGAAGAAGCGGCGGAAGCGGCGCTGCAGGGCGCGGAAGCGGATGCCGCGAACGCTCAGGCGGATCTTCGCCGCTACGACGCGCTCGGCCGCTCCTCGCCGGCCTTTCTGCCGTCCGAGTACGACAAGCGTACGGCGGCTATGCGGATGGCCGCAGCACGCGTGGCGCAGGCGCTCCGCCAAGTGGCGTTGGCCAAGGACCAGCGGGCCTATGGCGCGCTCGCGGCGGATGCCGACGGCATCGTGACCGCGCTCCCCGCGCAGGTGGGCCAGGTGGTCGCGGCAGGGCAAACAGTCGCCACGCTCGCCCACACCGCAGAGATCGAAGTCGTGGCCGACGCGCCGGAGAACCGCCTCGGCGACATCCGTGGCGCGCACGACGTGACCATCAGTTTCTGGGCGGTGCCGGGCACTTCGCTACACGGGCGGGTGCGCGAGGTCGGCGCGCTCGCCGACGCGGCGAGCCGGACGTTCGCGGTGAAGGTCACGGTGCTCGACGCGCCGCGAGGCTTGCTTGCCCTTGGCATGACCGCGGCTGTGAGTTTCGGGACCGCCGGCCCGCCACTCGCGGCCTTGCCGGCGAGCGCGTTGACCGACAAGGACGGCAAGCCCGCCGTCTGGGTGCTGGACACCAAGGCGCAGCGGGCGGCGCTGCGGCCGGTGCGTGTCGCGGGATATCGCGCGGACGGCAGCGTGCTGGTGGCGGACGGGGTTGCGGACGGCGAGCAGGTCGTCACCGCGGGCGTCGGGCAGATTGAACCCGACATGCCCGTGACGCCCTGGCCGGGAGCCGCGCGGTGAGCCGGCTCAACCTGTCCGCCTGGGCGCTGCAGCACCGGGCGCTGACCTTGTTCGCGATGCTGGCGGTCGGCCTCGCCGGGGCGTGGTCCTATCTCTCGCTCGGGCGCGCCGAGGACCCGGCGTTCACCATCAAGCAAATGGTCGTGGTGGTCGATTGGCCGGGCGCCGCGGCCGACGAGATGGCGCGCGAAGTCACCGACCGGATCGAGCGCAAGCTCGAGGACCTGCCGCATCTCGATCACACCGAAAGCCAGACCCAGCCCGGCCACGCCGTCGTCACCGTTTCGCTGCGCGACGACACGCCGCCGAAGCAAGTGCCCGGGCTCTGGTATGAGG
>CAXUIE010000025.1:5762-18550 GCA_964250825.1 uncultured Acidisphaera sp.
CAAGGGGTGCAGGGGACGGTCTTCGATGACGAGTTCGGCGACACCTATTCGATCGTCTACGCCCTCACCGCCGACGGCATCGGCCTGTCAGAACTCAAGCACATCGCCGAGGATGTGCGCGAGCAGCTGATCGGCGTGCCCGGCGTTGGCAAGGTGATCCTGCTGGGCCCGCAGGACGAGCGGATCGAAATCGACGTGTCGTACCGCAAGCTGGCCGAGCTCGGGCTGAGCCTGCAGGACGTGTTCGCCGCCGTCCACCAGGAGAACAGCGTGGTAGCCAGCGGATTTGTGGACACCGCGCATGACCGCATCCGCGTGCGCACCCGGCCGTCGCTCGACGGGCCGGCGGCCTTGGCCGCCCTGCCGGTGCAGGCGCACGGCCACCTGCTCCGGCTCGGCGACTTCGCGACCATCGGCCGCACCACGGTTGATCCGCCGGTTTCCACCATGCGCGTGGGCGGCCACCCCGCACTCGGTCTCGGCATCAGCATGGCGGCTGGCGGGAACATCCTCGACCTTGGCCGCAATGTCGCCGCGCGCCTCGCGGCGGTGGAGCCCACCCTGCCGCTCGGCGTTCGTTTCACCCGCCTGAACGACCAGTCGGAGGTGGTCGCCACCGACATCGCCGACTTCCAGGACAGCTTCCTCGAAGCGCTCGGCATCGTGCTGCTGGTTAGCTTCATCAGCCTCGGCTGGCGTACCGGGATCGTGGTCGCGATCAGCGTGCCTCTCGTGCTCGCGGGCGTGTTCGTCGGCATGAAGCTGCTCGGCATTGACCTCCAGCGCATCTCGCTCGGCGCCATGGTGATCGCGCTCGGCCTGCTGGTGGACGACGCGATCATCGCGGTCGAAACCATGGCGGTGAAGCTGGAGCAGGGCTGGGACCGCTTCCGCGCCGGCAGCTTCGCTTATACATCGACCGCGTTTCCCATGCTGACCGGCACGCTCGTCACGGCCGCGGGCTACCTGCCCGTCGGCTTGGCTTCGTCGAGCACGGGCGAATACACGCAGGACATCTTCCGGGTGGTCGGCTTGGCGCTGGTGCTGAGCTGGCTCGTCGCGGTGCTGTTCGTGCCGTTCCTGGGCGCGGCCCTGCTGCCGGCCGCCAAGCCCCACGCGATTCGCCACGACGTCTACGACGGCCCGATCTACCGCCGGCTGCGGCGCATGGTGGCTTGGTGCGTGCGGCGGCGCTGGACGGTGATCGGCCTGACCGTCGGGGCGTTTGCCGTCTCCATCGTGGGCTTCACCCGTGTGCCGAACCAGTTCTTCCCGGCATCCGACCGGCTCGAAATCCTGATCGACGTGCGGCTGCCCGAGGGTGCCAGCTTCGCCAACACCGCGGACACGGTGGGCCGGTTGGAGGACTTGCTCGACCATGCGCCCGGCATCGCGTCCTATGTCGCCTACACCGGGACCGGCGCGCCGCGCTTCTTCCTCGCTTTCGCGCCGGAGCTTGACCAGCCGAACTATGCTCAGTTCGTCGTCAACATGAAATCCATCCCGGATCGGGAGCGCTTGCTGGCGAAGCTCAACGCGGTGGTGGACGAGGGGCCGTCCGGCCCGTTCGCGGATGTGCGGCTGCGTCCCTCCCGCCTCGAACTCGGGCCGCCTGTCGGCTACCCGGTGCAGTTCCGGGTCATCGGCCCCGATCCCTTGGAGCTGCGCCGGATCGCCGCCGGCGTGCGGGGCGCGATGGCGGCCTCGCCCGTGTTGCGCAACGTCAACGACAGCTGGGGCGCGATGGCCAAGCGCGTCACGGTGACGGTGGATCAGGACAAGGCGCGCCTGCTCGGCGTCTCCAGCGCCGATGTCGCCGACACGCTGCAAACCTTGCAGCAAGGGGCGACCATCACCGCGTATCGGGAGGGCACCGACCTCATTCCCGTGATCGCGCGCGCGATTTCATCCGAGCGGACTGACATCGCCGGCCTGGGCGACGTGTCGATCCCGGTGCCGAACGGGCACCCGGTGCCGCTGGCGCAGGTGGCGCGGATCGGCTGGGGCTTGGAGCAGCCGGTGGTGTGGCGGCGCGACCGCACGCCGATGCTGCTAGTGCGCGCCGACACGGTTCCCGGCGTGCAGGCCCCGGTCGCAACCGCCGCCGTGCTGCCCGCGCTCGACGGCATCAAGGCGAGCCTGCCGCCCGGCTACCGCATCGAGACCGCGGGCGCGGTGGAGGAGAGTGCGAAGGGCTCGGCATCCATCAACAAGGTGATGCCGGTGATGCTGGCCGCCATGCTGGCCTTGCTGATGGTGCAGATGCAGTCGTTCAGTCGTGTCTTGATGGTGCTGCTGACGGCGCCGCTCGGCTTGATCGGCGTGACGGCGGCGTTGCTCTTGACAGGCGCGCCGTTCGGCTTCGTCGCCACCCTCGGCTTCATAGCACTCGCCGGCATCATTATGCGCAACAGCGTGATCCTGGTCGACCAGATCGAGCAGGACATCAGCGCGGGCAGCATGCCGGCCGAGGCGATCGTGGAAGCCACCGTCCGCCGCTCCCGCCCCATCATGCTGACGGCGGCCGCGGCGATCCTCGCACTCGTGCCGCTCGCGATGTCGGTGTTCTGGGGGCCGATGGCGATCGCCATCATGGGCGGCCTGGTCAGTGCGACGGTGCTCACGCTTTGCTTCGTCCCCGCCTTGTACGCGGCTTGGTCGCGCGTGGACCGCCGCGCGCCCGCGACCGGGCGCACGGCCGCCTTGCAGGCCGCCGCGTAAAAGTCTTGGAACGGTTCCGATGGCGGTTTCCGTAACGGAGACAACTGGTCACCCGGCGGCGCGCCGGCCGCAGGCGACTCGCTGACCGTCGCGGACGGGATGGCGATGCTCCGGGATAGCTCGTTCGGCAGCGCCGACGCGCGGACGACCATCCACTTGACGCGCGATGCCGACCAGCCGGCCAGCTTGCTGGTTGCGAACGCCACGTTGACGAATGTGGCTATAGACGATGTGACCGGCATCCCCGACGATTATTCGGCGAAAACCGGAACCTTGGTGATCAAGGGACATGTCGTGATCAACGGCGGCTCGTTCGTCGCCGCCGGCAACGTCGCGGTCGACAGCATGCTGACTATCGACGTGCAGGCACGCGCGCAATTGGTTAACGATGGCACGATCGCGGCAGACCCGCGCACGACGGTGAACATCGACGGCTCGGACGCGAACGTGGAGAACGACGGCACCATCGGCGCCCACGGGGGCGACATGACGATCGCCTCCCGCCTCACCGGCACTGGCACTGGCACTGGCACTGGCACTGGCACTGGCAAGATCATCAGCACGGACGGCATGATCCTCGGCGGCCGCATCGAGTTCGAGTCCGGCGTCGACGCGCGGCAGACGGCCCATATCGAGCGGGGAGCGGTGCGGGTCGACGCGCCGCAAAGCTTCCTTGGCTCGCTCGACTTGCCAGCCTACAGCGGTTTCGCGTCGCTCGAGAGCGTGAACGCGGCAAGCTGGGCGACCAACGGCAGCCTTCTTGAACTGTTCAACGGGTCGGGCGCGCTGGCGGACACGGTCCGGCTCACGCCGCAGGCGAGCCGGTGGACCCGAACGTCTCCGCCATCACCGATCCGACCTACGGCCGAGGCGTGTTGGTCAGCGCGGCACCGCCTGGTCATCCGTCCGTCTATGGCCCCTCGCTGCCGCAGCAAGGGTTCGTTCCGCTCGCCGTGAGCTGAAGCCAGAGACCGCGTGCGTCCCTCAAATGCAAGGGCGGGTGTGACGCACGTCACTATCGCCGACGCACGATCCCCTGCTAGCGATGCGAGCCATTTTACAGCCAAACAAATGTTAAAGAATTGCAACGGCTCCGATGGCGGTTTCCGCAACGGGCGCAACTGGTCGCCGGACGGCGCTCCGGCACCAGGCGACTCGCTCGTCATCATTGACGGCATCGCCAGGCTCCAAGGAGGCTCGTTCGGCAGCGTCGACGCGCAGACAACCATTGCGCTGGCGGGGACGCCGACCAAACGGCAAGCTTGCTGGTCGCGAACGCGACGTTGACGATTGTGGCGATCAACGTGGACACCCGTGACCCCAACGACCTCGTGCGGAGGACCGGGAGGCTGGTCATAAAGGGTCGTGTCGTGAACGACGGCAGCACGTTCGATTCAGCCGGCAGCCCGGCCTACAATAACGGGCAGGTCAGCCAGACCGGGGGTAATGTCCTCGATATCGAGCTGCAGCCCCATGCGAAGCTGGTCAACGATGGTCGCATTGTGACCAACCCGGCACGTCAGTGAACATCGGCGGCCCCGACGCGAGGGTGGAGAACGACGGCACCATCGGCGCTTATGGCGGCACCGCCACGATCACCACCCCCCTCACCGGGACGGGTACCATCGTCAGCTCGGTGAACAGGATGCTCGGGGGACGCGTCGAGTTCAAGTCGGCGGTCGGCGCCGGGCAGGCGGTTCAGCTCGACCAAGGGTCGGTGCAGATCGATGCGCCGCGGGAGTTTCTGGGCACCCTTTCGACTCACGTGTGGTCGGTTCCGCTACACTCGAAGGACTGAACGCGTCAAGCTGGGCGACGAACGGCAGCCCTCCTCGAACTGTTCAACAAGTCGGGCGCGCTGGCGGACACGGTGCGGCTTGCGCCGCAGGCGACCCCGGAGGACTTGAAGGTTTCCGCGATCACCGACCCGAACTACGGCGCAGGCGTGTCGATCACCGCGGTGCCGGCCGGCGCGAGCTCAAACCTGCCCAACCTGCTCCCGCAACAAAGTTTCGTGCCGCCCACCCCCCACGGCTGCTGGGGCTAGAAACCGCGCCGGAACAGCGTGGCCGCCTCCCGCTCCAGCGCTTCGCGGTGGTCGGGATGGGCGATCGCGATCAAGCGGCGGGCGCGCTCGCGGATCGGCTGGGCGCGCAACTCGGCCGATCCGAACTCGGTGACGATCACGTCCGCGTCCGCCCGCGCCGTGGTCACGCTGCCCGAGAGCTGCGCGCGGATGCGGCTGATCCCGCCGCGCGCGGTAGCCGGGAGGGCGACGATCGCGTGGCCTCCCGGCGCGCGGTGCCCGACGCGGATGTAGTCCGCCTGCCCGCCGATGCCGCCGATGAAGGCGTCGGCGGTGTGCTCGGCGCCGATCTGGCCGGTGAGATCGACCTCGATCGCCGAGTTGATCGTTACGAGATCGGGCAAGCGGGTCAGCACCGCGTCGCCGTGGGTGTAGAGCGAGTTCCTGAGGCCGACCGCGCGGTTTCGGTGCGCGAGGTTGTAGAGCCGCTTCGTGCCGCCCAGGGTGCCGACGATCGAGACGCCCTGATCGAACGGCTTGCGGGCGTTGGTCACCGCGCCGGCCTCGACCAAATCGACCAGCACGTCGCTGACGATGCCGCTGTGAATGCCAAGGTCGCGCCGGTCGGCGAGCGAGCCCATCACCGCGTCGGGGATGACGCCCACGCCCATCTGCATCGTCGCGCCGTCGCCGATGAAGCGGCCGGCGTGGCGCGCGATCGCCGCCTCCACCGGGCCGGGCGGCGCGGAGGGCACGGTAAGCACCGGGCGGGAGGTCGGCACCAGCACGTTGATGCGCTCGGGGGCGAGCGTCGCGTCGCCGAAGGTGTGCGGCACCTGGTCGTTGACCTCGGCGATCACCGTTCGTGCGCGCGCGGCGGCGGCGGCGATGAAATCGCCCGTGACACCGTAGCTGTGCCGGCCGTCCGGTCCGGCCGGACTCACCTGCACCATGGCGACGTCGCAGCGTATGTCGCCCCGCATCAAGTAGGGATGCAGCTGGCCGATATGGCAGGGGATGATCTCCATCACCTCGGCGCGGGTGAGCTTCCGGAGGCTGCCGATGCCGCCGATCCCCACCATGCGGATGTGATCGGCGTGCGCCGGCTGCAACGTGTCGGAGAAGGCGAAGGCGAGGAACACGGATACGCCGCCGAGCGAGGCGCGCTGGGCGACGAGGGTTTCCGTCAAGGTGAGCGGCTCGCCGGCGGAGTCGCCCCAAACGATTTGATCGCCGGGGCGGATGAACTCGCTTAAGTCCAGCGCCGCCGGTTGAACCACACGCGGCATCAATAGGATTTCGGCAAGCCGAGCACGCGCTCGGCGATGAAGCTCAGGATCAGCTCCGGGCTGATCGGCGCGATGCGCGGGATCAGGCTTTCGCGGAAGTAGCGCTCGACGTGATACTCCTGCGCGTAGCCCATGCCGCCATGCGTCATCACGGCGCGCTCGCAGGCGTGGAACCCCGCCTCCGCCCCGAGATACTTGGCGGCGTTGGCCTCGGCGGCGCACTCTCGCCCGGCATCGTACAGAGTGGCCGCCTTCATGGTCATCAGGTTGGCGGCCTCAAGGTTGGCCCAGGCGACCGCGAGCGGGTGCTGGATCGCCTGGTTCTGCCCGATCGGCCGGCCGAACACGACACGGTCCTTGGCGTACTGCGTCGCGCGCGCCAACGCGACGCGGCCGATGCCCACCGCCTCGGCGGCGATCAGGATGCGCTCGGGGTTCATGCCGTGCAGGATGGCGCGGAAGCCCTGCCCTTCCTCGCCGATGCGGTCCTCGATCGGGATTTGGAGGCCGTCGATGAACAGCATGTTCGAATCGACCGCGTGCCGGCCCATCTTCTCGATCAGCCGAACCTCGACGCGCGAGCGGTCGAGGTCGGTGTAGAACAGGGTCAGCCCGTCCGTCTTGCGCCGCACATCCTCGAGCGGGGTGGTGCGCGCGAGCAGCAGCACCTTGTCCGCGACCTGCGCCGTCGAGGTCCAGATCTTCTGGCCGTTCACCACGTAGCGTTCGCCGTGGCGTTCGGCCCGGGTGCGGAGCTGTGTCGTGTTGAGCCCGACATTCGGCTCGGTCACGGCGAAGCACGCCTTCTCGCGGCCCTGCACGAGGGGCGGCAGCATCCGCCGCTTCTGCGCCTCGGTGCCGAACACCACCACCGGGTTGAGCCCGAAGATGTTCATGTGGATGGCGGACGCGCCGCTGAGGCACGCGCCCGACTCCGCGACCGCCTGCATCATCAGCGCGGCTTCCGTGATGCCGAGCCCGGCCCCGCCGTACTCCTCCGGCATGGCGATCCCGAGCCAGCCGGTTTGCGCGATCGACTGGTAGAAGTCCTCCGGGAACGTCCCCTCGCGTTCCTTGCGCAGCCAGTACTCGTCGCCGAAGCGGGCGCATTGCCGCAAGACTTCGGCGCGAATCTGCTCCTGCGCGGCGGAAAGCGCGAAATCCATGCCACCTCTCCTTGGATACGGCACCAGTCTGGGAACCGCCGCTTCGCGCGTCAATCGACGCCGTTGTCAGGCCGCGAGCGGGCAGCCTCCCTCCCATAGCGGTCGCCACGCCTTGTCGGCAGGCGTGACCGCGAGCACGCGGAAATAGTCCCAGGCGTGCTTGCTTTCCTCCGGTGCCTTGACCTCGCAAAGATAAGCCGGGCTCACCACGCGGCCGTCGGCCCGCACCGCGGCCTCGCCCAGCGCGTCGTCTTCCACCCTGTGCGCCTTCATCCAATCGACGACGCCGCGGCCGGATCGCTTCGCAACGGCCGGGCCGAGCGCCGCCACCGCTTTGAGATAGTGGATCATCGCGGAATAGTTGGCGGCCTGACTCATGTTCGGCGGAGCGTTGCCCATCGCCGCCCAGACGCGCTTGGTGAAGGCGCGCGTTCTCTCGTTGAAATCCCAATAGAATGTGGTGGACAGCGCCAGGCCCTGCGTCGTGGCGAGGCCGAGCGCGTGGACGTCCTGGATGAACATGATCATCGCCGCAAGCCGCTGGCCGTGGCGTCCGACGCCGAACTCGGCGGCTTGCTTGAGGCAGTTCACAAGGTCGGTGCCCGCTTCGGCGATGCTGATCACCTTCGCGCCCGAGGCTTGCGCCTGCAACAACGCGGCGGAAAAATCATCGCTCGGAAACGGCACCGCGACGCTGCCCAGCAGCTTGCCGCCCGATTTTTCGATCAACGCCACGGTGTCGGCCTGCATCTGCTTGCCGAACGCGTAGTCGGCACGGATGAAGAACCATGTGTCGGCGCCCTGGCGCACGAGCGCGCCGCCGGTGGAGTTGGCCAGCATGTAGGTGTCGTGGGCGAAATGCACCGTGTTTGGCGAGCAGTTCTTGCCGTCCAGCTCGGAAGTGCCGACGTTGCAGGCCAGCATCACCTTGTCCCGGTCACGCACCAGCCCGTTCAGCGCCAGCCCGATCGCAGACCCTTGCACGTCGGTGATGGCATCAACACCTTCTTCAAACCATTGGCGCGCTATGGACACGGCGATGTCCGGCTTGTTCTGGTGGTCGGCTGTTCGCAGTTCAACCTTGAGTCCATGCTGGGAGCTGAACTCCGCGATCCCCTGCTTGGCACACACGATTGAGCCGAGACCGCCGACCGAGCGGTAAACCCCGGATTGGTCGTTGAGCAGACCGATCTGGACGGTGTCGTCGCCCTGCGCTCGGGTGACGTGCGCATCAAAGGAAGCAAGCGCAGCAGCGCCCGCGATCGCGGTCCGTCTCCTGAGCATGGTGGACGCCTCCTACCGACCGCGAACAAGGTCGCGCTCGCATTCTTGCTTGACGGCGAGCGTATCCGGCGTTCCGCTCACTGCCAACCCGGCTTGCGCCAGCCCGCGCAATGGACCGGCGCGGACGAAGAGGCTCCCATGCAGGCTGTGCTGTGTCATTCGTTCGGACCGCCGGAAGCGCTTCGCCTTGAGAACGTGCCCCCGCCTGCGGTCGGGCCAGGGACAGTGCGGGTGAGCATCCGCGGCTGCGGGCTCAATTTCGCCGATACGTTGATGGTGGCCGGGCAGTATCAGGTGAAACCGCCCTTTCCGTTCATTCCCGGTATCGAGATCGCCGGCGAGGTGGTGGAGGTCGGGCCCGGAGCGACGGCGCGGCGGGTCGGCGAGCGCGTCGTCGCCTATCTACGCGCGGCCGGCGGGTTCGCCGAGGAGATCGTGCTGAGCGACGAGCTCGTCGTGCCGATCCCCGACGCGATGGACTGGGTCTCCGCCGCCGCTTTCCCCGTCACCTACGGCACGGCGCATTTCGCCCTGACGCACCGCGGGCGGCTCCGCCCGAGGGAGACCTTGCTCGTGCTGGGGGCGGCGGGCGGCGTCGGGTTGACCGCCGTGGAGATCGGCAAGCAGCTCGGGGCGCGGGTGATCGCGGCGGCCGGGAGCGAGGCCAAGTGCGCCGTCGCGCGCGAGCATGGGGCGGACGAGGTGATCGACTACCGGGCCGAGAACCTGCGCGACCGGGTCCGCGCGCTCACCGGCGGCGTTGGCGCCGACGTGGTGTTCGACCCGGTGGGCGGCGACGCGTTCGACAGCGCGCTCCGCGCGGTGAACTGGGAAGCGCGGATGCTGGTGGTGGGCTTCGCCTCCGGCCGCGTCCCCGCCATCCCGGCCAATCTGGTGCTGGTGAAGAACGTGTCGGTGATCGGCGTGGTTTGGGGCGCACAGTCCGAGCGCGATCCGGCCTCCATCGCGGTCGGCCTCGGCGAGATGCTGCGCTGGTGGGAAGCGGGCCGGCTCCGCCCGCGGATCGCCCGCACGTTCCCGCTCCGGGAAGCCACCGCCGCCATGCAGGCGCTGCTGTCGCGCGAACATGCCGGCAAAATCGTGCTCACGGTATGACGCGGGCCGCCGGTTGACCTCCGGTCCGCGCCCGGCCACCTTGCGGCGCGCGAGGAAACGGCGGACCCCATGACGGACAAGCTCAGCGGCAAGACCGCTTTCGTCACCGCCGCCGGGCAAGGCATCGGGCGGGCGACGGCGCTCGCCTTCGCCGCCGCCGGCGCGCGTGTGATCGCGACCGACGTGAACGAGGCGCTGGTGCGGGCGATCGGCGGCGAGCGGATCGAGACGCGGCACCTCGATGTGCTCGACCCGGACGCGATCGCTGCCGCGGCGGCGTGCGGGCCGGTCGACATCCTGTTCAACTGCGCCGGCTTCGTGCACCAGGGCAGCATATTGCAAGCCACCGAAGCGGAATGGGAGTTCGCCTTCGCGCTGAACGTGCGCTCCATGTTCCGAACCGTCCGCGCCTTCCTGCCCGGGATGCTGGAGCGGGGCGGCGGCGCGATCGTCAACATGGCGTCCGCCGTCGGCAGCATCAAAGGCGCGCCGAACCGCTCGATCTACGGCTCGACCAAGGCGGCCGTGGTCGGACTTACCAAGTCGGTGGCGGCCGACTACGTGTCGCGCGGCATCCGTTGCAACTGCATCTGCCCGGGCACCGTGCAGACGCCGAGCCTCGACGAGCGCATCGCCGCCAACGCCGCCGAGGCCGGCTCGATCGAAGCCGCGCGCGCCGCGTTCGTGGCGCGACAGGCGATGGGCCGGCTCGCCGCGCCGGAGGAGATCGCCGCGCTTGCCGTTTATCTCGCCAGCGACGACGCCGCGTTCGTGACCGGGCAGGCCATGGTCATCGACGGCGGCTGGACGCTGTAAACCGCCGCACAAGGAGATCGTTCGCGATGAAACTGCTGCGCTACGGACCGGCCGGGTCGGAGAAGCCGGGGCTGCTCGATGCGGCGGGCACGCTCCGCGATCTTTCGGGCGTGGTGCGCGACATCGACGGCGCGGCCCTCGGGGCGGAAAGCCTGGCCAAGCTCGCGGGGTTCGATCCGCGCGGCTTGCCGGCGGTGCAGGGCTCGCCGCGGCTCGGCCCGTGCGTGGCAAGGCCGGTCAACTACGTGTGCATCGGCCTGAACTACGCCGACCACGCCGCCGAGGCGGGCCAGCCGATCCCGAAGGAGCCGATCATCTTCCTCAAGTCGCTCAGCGCGTATTCCGGGCCGAACGACGACGTTCGCATCCCGAAGGCGTCGAGCAAGACCGACTGGGAGGTGGAGCTCGGCATCGTGATTGGCCGCGAGGCCCGCTACGTGTCGGCGCACGAATGGGAGGACTACGTCGCGGGTTATTGCATCTGCAACGACGTGAGCGAGCGCGAGTTCCAGATGGAGCGCGGCGGGACGTGGGACAAGGGCAAGGGCTGCGACACGTTCGGCCCGACCGGCCCCTGGATGGTGACCAAGGACGAGGTGCCCGACCCGCAGAACCTTCCCATGTGGCTGGAGGTGGACGGACGGCGGTTCCAGGACGGCAACACCCGGACGATGATCTTCGACTGCCGCCAGCTGGTGAGCTACGTCAGCCACTTCATCACCCTGCATCCGGGCGACATCATCAGCACCGGCACCCCGCCCGGCGTCGGCGCGGGAGTCAAGCCAGAGCCCGTGTTCCTCCGCCCCGGACAAACGATGCGCCTCGGCATCGAAGGTTTGGGCGAGCAAACGCAGCGGGTGGTGGAGAGTGAAGAAGTGAAATACCGGGAGACGGTTGGAGGAACACGGCCACCAAGAACGCGATAGAGGCAAGAATGAAGATAGGAACGTCATCCCGAAGTTGATGCAGTAGCGGCACGCTTGCTGCCCCGTTGGCGGCCACGAGGCGCCGGTCGGAACAAGCGCTTGTAACTTGGGATTCGTCGCCGCGAGGACAAAAGCCAAGACTGGAACGCTCGCGAAGAATACCAATACAAAATAGCAACCAAACGCGAGCAGCGCCACGTAGACTGCGAAAGCTGGATCGGGCTGCGGAAACGGAAGCCTCGCATTGTTCGTGAACGCGAGGACCAACCAAAGTCCGACTAGTACGGAAACCAGTTATCCTGGCTTCGAAACACTCCAGAAAAGCTTCTCGATCGGAGCGACTGTGCGGTTTGCTGATTTAATCCAATCCAAGACAGCAGGCTTGTCGCGCGAGTTCACGAAATTCCCCGTTGGGACAACTTAGGCGCTTGCGGGGTGGTTTTGGTCGGGGACCCCGCTTCGAGAAGTGGCGCGACCTCCTCAAATCGGCACGGCCGATCGCTCAGCACCGCATCCGCGGCCGCCTTCTCCCAGGCCGGGTTGTCGGGCGCGAGCGGGTCCTGCGGCGACAGCCGGTGCTCCAGCACGCAGCGTGCGAGGAGCGCTCGGCGCGCGTCGGCCGCCGGACGCGTGCCTTCCCAGGCGAGCAGGATAGCGCTGGCGACGTCGTACAACGCGGCGGCGGCGCGGCGGGCGAGGTTCTCGGCATTCGGGTCGGCACCCACGCGCGCGGCGAGGGCCACGGCGCGGTCGAGCGCCTCGCCGAGCCGGTTGCGGAACGGCTGCGGCAAGCGGCCCGATGCGTTGAGCCGGCTGCGCAGCAGGCCCGCCAAGTTGCGCTCGGCGCCAAGCTTGCCGACCGCGCGGGTGATGACGTCGAGCGCGTTGATGTTGCTCGTGCCTTCCCACAGCAGCCCGACATGCGCGTCACGCACCAGGCGCGGGTTCACCCAGTCCTCGATGTAGCCGTTGCCGCCGCGCGCCTCCATCGCCCCCGTAGCGACGCCGATGTTGTCGCGGCAGGCACGCAGCTTCAGCAGCGGTGTGAGGATGCGGAGCTCGCGCTCCGCCTCCGCCGAGCCCGCCTGCGCCCGGCCCATCGCGTCGGCCGCGGCGAACCACATCGAAAGCGCCTGCTCGGTCGGCACGATCAGCTTCAACAGTTGCAGGCGCATCAGCGGGTAGTCGATCACGGCGCGGCCGACCGCGACGCGGTGGCGCGCATCGCCGCGGGCATCGGGCCCACCCGGCTGATCGACAACCTTTTCATCCCGGCTAGCAGCATTACCGACAACCCGGGGGCGACCCGAACCCGGGCGACAACCCCTGCCTAGAGGAGACACGGCCATGTCAACCGTTCCCGCCCATGTGGAGATTCCATCTGACCCCTCACGCCTACCGGTAACGCTGCCGATCCTTCAGGAGAAAAAGCGCCTTTCCGAGC
>CAXUIE010000026.1:0-18368 GCA_964250825.1 uncultured Acidisphaera sp.
ACCTACCGGAGAGTAGGGTTTTGTTCGGCGGACCAACGCTCAAGGAGGACGGGGCCAAGATGAGTGCGGCGCTCAAGCAACAAGGCGGCGAAGCCGCTTGCCTTTATGACCGGCTGGAGGAGCGCATCCTGGCGCGCGATCAAGCGGGCGCGAGCCACGTCTACTACGACCTGCTCCGCGCGGGCCGGCCGATGCCGGAGATCATGGCCGAGGCCGTCCGGATCCATGCGCCCTATACCCACGTCCCGTATCACGAGCGGATGGACCAGGGCGTCCCTAACTTCGTCAACAACGACCATTGCCTGTTGAGCGCGCGCGCTTCGCTGAACCTGGCCCGCATCATGCCGCCGGCGCTCGCCAACCTGCCGATGGCGCAGACCATCTGGTATATCCCGACCGGCCTCGACATCTGGAACCAGAAGATCGGCCGCGCCCCGGGCCACTACATGCGCGGCTTCAAGGGCAAGGTGGATAATCCGCCGCCCCCGGCCGTGTACTGGGAGGACCAGGAGCCCGAACCCAGCGCGGGGCCGTTGCGAGACCGACTCGACCACTGGATCGAGCTCGTACACCGGGGCGAGGTCATCCCGGCCTATCGCCACTTTCTCGGGCTCATGCGGGACGCGCCGAACCGTCGCGAGGTGCTGGCCGAGCTCGTGTTCGCCGGCATGATCGACGTGCAGGACCGGATGCTGTTCAATCGCTCCTACACGACGGGCCACAAATCCTACCGGGCCCGCGCCACGGTCGAGCTCGGCAACTACATCGGCTGGGACAACGCCCATGACGTGGTCTACGCCGGGGCGCTCGACATCGCCGTCGGGCCGCGCTGGTACTCGACCTACGAGATGGCCTGCAACGCCGTCACCATCTTCATCGAGGGCGAAGCGTTGCACGCCATCCCGTATGGCGGCACGACGGAGCGGGAACGGGCGCTGCTGCTGAACACCGCGCCCGTCACCGAGGCGGAGGCGAGCGAGCTGATCTCGGTGATTCTCGACCAACCCGAACCGGCTTACGTCGAGCACATCGCCAAGCTTCTGCTGGCCGGCAAGAGCCCGCGCCGGATCGTGGACGTGCTGCAAGGGGCGGCGGCGCAGGTTGTGATCGGAACCCACACCGACACCAACTTTTCCATGCCGCAGCATTGCTACGAGTATTGCAACACGCTTGGCTGGTTCTATGACAACTTCGAGCACCCTCAGCGGCTGAAGCTCCTCTGGGTAGCGGCTTCGTTCCTCAACCGGAACGCGGCGCACCAGCGGCAGACGGGCGAGATGCGGCCGGACGCGATCCGGGCGCCCGCCGCGGCCAGCAAGATGGCGTCCCACCAGCTGCTCGAGCGGGTGGAAAGCTCGATCGGGGCGCTGAACGGGCCGGAAAGCCTGGCCTGGACGCAAGCCTATCTCGACAGCGGCGCCGATCGCGCGCCGCTCGCCCAGCGCATCGCGCTGATCGCGACGCGCATGGGCAACGACCCGCACAACCAGGAGATCGCGCAGTGCATGGTCGAGGATTACGGCAAGAGCACGTTCCCCGATCGTGACCGCCTGCTGCTCGCCGCCGCCCAGCACACTGCGGTCCACCGCAAGTATGGCGATCGCTTCGAGGCGAGCCGCCGATTCGGCGAGGCGATGGGGGTTGAGGGTCTGGCGTAGACAAGGCGTCTAAACCCTGCCTCGTCGGCCGGGCGCGGAACGTATCGCGGGATTGCGCTCGGCAATCCCGCGATGCGGGCACACGCTCGGAGGCGAAGAAACGGCATGGGCCGCCGTCGACCACTTCCGTCCCTTGCGTGCCGATGGGCGTTTGCGCCAGGCGCCCGGGCAATAAAGGCGCGCGACGGGCGATTTCCGCTGCGGTTCGATGCCGCCACCGCGCAAACGTGTCCCGCGACGACCGTGCAACCGACTTTCGCTTCTCAATCATAACCCGATCGCAACACAGCTTGCGGCTTCCGAGCAGGGTCACCTCGCTCCAGGACCCGCGTCGATTGACCGCGTTTAAAGCCGCCTCTACCGTCCCGTGAAATAATGCTCGGCTGGAGGAATTATCCATGGGCAGCCGCTTGCTGCGAGGGCTGGGGGTCGCCTCGTGCGCGATCATGTTGCTGGTATCGGCTGCGGTCCGCGCCGAGGAGACGATCAAGATAGGCTTGATCGACCCCTTCTCCGGCACGTTCGCCCAGGTTGGGGATTCAGCGCTCAAGACGTACAACTATATGCTGGACCAGATCAACGCGAGGGGCGGCGCGCTCGGGCGCAAGTTCCAGCTGGTCACATTCGACGACAAGTTGCAGCCCTCGGAGGCGCTGATCGCGCTCAAAAGCATCACCGACCAGAACATCCCCTTCGTGATGCAATGCTCCGGCTCAAACGTCGCCGCGGCGCTGATCGACGGCGTGGCCAAGAACAATGAGCGGAACCCGGATAGGCGGGTTCTTTACCTGAACTGCGGCGCGCTCGCCGACGAGCTCACCAATGAGCAATGCAATTTCTGGCACTTCCGTTTCGACGCCAACACCGGGCAGCGGGCCGCAACGCTCGTGCGGTCGCTGCCGCAGAACGTGAAGTCGGTCTATATGATCAACCAGGACTATCTGTTCGGCAGGGCGTTGCAGCGCGACACGCGCGAGTTCCTGACCAAGCTGCGGCCGGATGTCAAAATCGTGGGGGACGAGCTGGTCCCACTCGGCCAGGTGAAGGATTTCTCATCCTACATCGCCAAGGTGAAGGCGTCCGGCGCGCAGGCGCTGATCACCGGGAACTGGGGGCCAGACCTCAACCTCATGATGCGGGCGAGCGCCGACGCCGGGCTTGAGATCGGCTACTACACCTACCTGTCTCACATCATCGGCGGCCCGACGGCAATCGGCTCGCTCGGCAAGAACCGGTTGCACACCGTCGTCGAGTTCCACCCGAACGTGCCGGTGGAGCTGACGAATCCGGCGGGCGAAGAGTTCGTCACCGCGTTCCGCAAGAACCACGATTTCGATCTGACCAACATGAATAGCTACGTCATGTTCGACATGCTGACAAAGGCGATCGACAAGGCTGGCTCCACGGACGCGCTGAAAGTCGCGGACGCGCTCGAAGGCCTGCGTGACACGGACATGATGGGCAATGATTACTGGATGCGGAAGTCGGACCACCAGCTCATGGAACCGCTCTACGCGTCGGTTTTCGTCAAGGATGTGAAATACGATTCGGAGAAGACCGGCTTCGGCTGGAAGACCGAGGTCATGGTCAAGGCCGATGATTTGGCGCAGCCGACCGTTTGCAAGATGAAGCGCCCGACCTCCTGACTTCGCCGTGGAGATTTTCGTCGTCTCCGTGTTGAACGGTGTCGTCTACGGAATGCTGCTGTTCATGCTGGCGAGCGGGCTCACCCTGATCTTCAGCATGATGGGCGTGCTGAATTTCGCCCACGCTAGCATCTACATGCTGGGCGCCTATTTCGCCTACGAGACAAGCCGCTATCTCGGCTTCTGGCCGGCGTTGATCGTCGCCCCCGCGCTGTGCGGCCTGATCGGTGCCGCGATCGAGGTGTGGGGTCTCCGGCGGGTGCACCATAACGGCCATATCGCCGAGCTGCTGTTCACCTTCGGCCTCGCCTTCATCATCGAGCGCGCCGTGCAGATGAGCTGGGGCATGGTCGCGGTGCCCTATCGCGTGCCGATGCTGCTCGATTTTCCGTTGTTCAAGCTGTACGGCCTCGAATTCCCCGCCTATCGCGCCTTCATGCTGCTGATCTCCGCGGCGATGCTGCTCGGGATCTGGCTGCTGCTGACCCGCACGCGGATCGGCCTCATCATCCAGGCTTCGCTCACCCATCCGCAGATGGTGAGCGCGCTCGGCCACGACGTGCCGCGCGTGTTCACCACCGTGTTCGCCGGCGGTTGCGCGCTCGCGGGCCTCGCCGGCGTGATCGGCGGCAACTATCAAACAACCGAGCCGTCGATGGCGTATGCGATGGGGCCGATCGTGTTCGTGGTGGTGGTGTTCGGCGGGCTCGGTTCGCTCGCCGGCTGCTTCATCGCCTCGCTCATCATGGGCTTGGTGCAGACTTTCGCCGTGGTGATCGACGGGTCGATCGGCGACCTCCTGCGTCCGCTCGGGGTGGCGTTGCCGTCCGATAATCTCCTGGGCGAGTTCCTGACGGTGCCGGTGGCGCGCATCGGGCCGCTGCTGCCGTTCGTGATGATGATCCTCATGCTGCTGTTCCGCCCGCGCGGCTTGCTCGGGACGCGCGACACATGAGCGACCTCGCCCGCGCGGCCGAAGCGGTTGTCGCACCGCGTCGGCAACCCGGGCTGCTACGCCATTGGCCCTGGGTCGTAGCACTCGCGGTGGCGGTCCTGCTGCCCTGGATGTTCTACGACTGGGCGCACCATCGGCAGTCCGGCTTCGTGATCTCCATGCTGAGCCAGATGGGCATGATGGTGATCTTCGCGCTGTCGTACAACATGCTGATGGGCCAGGCCGGGCTGCTGTCGTTCGGGCACGCCGTGTTCTTCGGCCTCGGCGGGTACGTCGCGGCGCATGTGCTGAACGACAAGTCCGCCCCCGTGCCGGTGGAGCTCATTCCGCTGGTCGCGGGCCTCGCCGGGCTCGTGTTCGCCGAGGTGTTCGGCTTCATGGCGACCCGCCAGCGCGCCACCGCCTTCGCCATGATCACGCTCGGAATCGGCGAGCTCGTCACCGTGGCGGCGATGATGTTCCAGTCGTTCTTCGGCGGGGAGGGCGGCGTCACCACCGACCGGATGATCGACAACAGCCTGTTCGGCCTGTCCTACGCGCACGGCATCGAAGTTTACTATTTGATCGTCGGCTGGACGGTCGTGTCGGTCGTGGCGATGGCGTTCCTGACCGCGACACCGCTCGGCCGCATGGCCAACGCCTGCCGCGACAACCACGAGCGGGCGCAGTTCATGGGCTATGACCCGAAAACCGTGCGCTTCCTGCAGTTCGCGCTGTCCGGCCTGTTCGCCGGGATCGGCGGCGGGTTGTTCGCACTGACCTACGAGATCGTCACGTTCGACGCGGTGGCCGCACCGCTTTCGGCCAACGCGCTGCTGATGGCGTATATCGGCGGCAGCACCGTGTTCGCCGGGCCGATCCTCGGCGCGGTGCTCATCACCTTGCTGCAAAGCGGCCTCAGCCTGCTGTCGAACGCGTGGCTGGTTTATGTCGGCTTGCTGTTCATCGGCATGGTGATGTTCGCGCCGGGCGGGCTCGCGGGCATCATCATGGCGCACCGCCCGATCGCGCGGGCCGGCCGGCTGGGACGCCTCGCCGTGCCCTATCTCCGGCTCTTGGTGCCAGGCGTGCTTACGGTGTTCGGCGTGGTCGCGATGGTGGAGCTGCTGTCGTTCCTGACCATCGGCGCCGCCCAGGGCAAGGAACTCTCGCTGTTCGGCGGCATGATCAACGTGAACGCCGCGCAGCCTTGGATCGTCGCGGCGGCCTGCCTCCTCGGCGGCGGCGTGTGGCTGCGATGGGAGGGGCGCCGGTTCCATCGCGTGTGGGAAACGCTGGCCGCCGAGGCCAAGGTGGCGCCGGCGTGAGCGGCCCCAGCGCCATCGAGCTCCGCGAGGTCAGGAAAAACTTCGGCCCGACCGAGATCATCCGCGGCGTCAACCTCCAGGTCGCCCGTAGTGAGCGCCACGCGATCATCGGCCCGAACGGGGCGGGCAAGACCACTCTGTTCAACCTCATCAGCGGCCGCTTCCCGATCACGTCTGGCTCCATCGCGCTGAACGGCGTGCGGATCGACGCGCTGCCGCCGCACCGGATCAACCGGCTCGGCTTGTCGCGCTCGTTCCAGATCACCTCCATCTTCCACCGGCTCAGCGTGTTCGAGAATCTCCGCTGCGCGCTGCTGTGGAGCCGGGGCTACCGATACTCGTTCTGGTCCCCGCTGGCCCGGCAACGCGCGCTCAACGAGGCCACCGACCGATTGCTGGACGAAATCAACCTCGCGGGTCGGCGCGACGTGACGGCCGGACTCCTGTCCTACGCCGAGCAGCGCGCGCTCGAGATCGGCATGACGGTGGGCGGCGGGGCGGACGTGATCCTGCTCGACGAACCGACCGCCGGGATGAGCCACAGCGAGACCGACTACGCGATCGCGCTCATCCGCCGGGTGACGGAGGGCAAGACCTTGGTGATGGTGGAGCACGACATGCAGGTGGTGTTCGGCCTGGCCGACACGATCAGCGTGGTGGTGTATGGCCGGGTGATCGCCTCCGGTCCGCCCGCCGGCATCCGCGCCGACGCGGCGGTGCAGGAAGCCTATCTCGGGGCACTCGCCGCCTGATGCTCGAAGTCGCCGACCTCCATGCCTATTACGGCAAGAGCCACATCCTGCACGGCGTCGACCTCACGGTGCGCGAGGGCGAGATCGTGAGCCTGCTCGGGCGCAACGGCGTCGGGCGCTCGACCACCTGCAAGGCGATCATGGGCCTTGTGCCGCCGCGGGGCACCGTGCGCTACAAGGGCCGCGAGATCGCCGGGCTGCGCGCCGACCTCGTTTCGCGCGCCGGCATCGGCTACGTGCCTGAGGATCGGCAGGTGTTCCCCACGCTCACGGTGCGGCAGAACCTCGAGCTTGGGTTGAAGCGCGCCGGCCGATTCGGGCGCTGGCGGTTCGACGACGTGTACGGGTTGTTTCCCAACCTCGGCGCGCGGGCCGACACGGCGGCGGGCGTGCTGTCGGGGGGCGAACAGCAGATGCTGTCGATGTGCCGCACCCTGATGGGCGACCCCGACCTCGTGCTGATCGACGAGCCGACGGAGGGCCTCGCACCCAAGCTCGTGGAGCAGGTGGGCGTGCTGCTGGGCGAGATCGCCCGCCGCGGGGTGGCGATCCTGCTGGTGGAGCAGAAGCTCACCATCGCGCTGAAGATTTCGCACCGGCTGTACGTGATGGGGCACGGGCGCATCGTGTTCGAGGGCACGCCGGATGCGCTGGCAACAAATCAGGGAGTGAGGAAGGAGTGGCTGGAGGTTTGATGTAGAACACGTCCACTCGGCCCCGCCGTGAAAAGAGCAGGACCGGTCATGGCTGGTGCGCAACAATGTCGAACGAGGTCCGGGCCAATGTCGCCCGGAGGATAGCAACGTGGTGTTCGTACGTAGACACAGGAACGCGGATGTCAGCCTCGCTCACATCGCACAACAATCCTAGAATGACTTCCTTGAGCTGTACTTGTGAGTCAAAGTGCTTGAAGAAGAGCTTGGGATTGTGAGGGTCCCTCTCATCGAGAGGGATAAACCCCCTCCATTCCTCCTCGTAGCTCCATCCCGAGAACTTCGTGTATAAAAGGTCTCTTATTTGGTCTTCAGTTGGGCTTCCTTGGAGGATTACCCTCCGTTCTACGTACTTGACTTTCTTTACGCAGTCGGTACTCACGTCGAATCCGAGACAGATACCCTTGTGCTTTTCACCATAGTGGCCCCACAGCACAGGATTGCTCCACCTCGCACTGAAGCACATCAGGCCATATGATCGCGTGAGCGCCTCCGAAAAACCCGTGTGTGTACGGTTAAGAATGGTGTCGCCGGATGCAAAGCTGCGAAGTTCAAACGGATCGTTGAGATCATCAATAAGGGATATTTTCAGTCTACGTTTGGAAATACCTTGGAGCGCGTATTCCTTCGAAAGAAAGTGGTAAAGACGCATAGTGTTTTCCTATAAGCGCGCTTGCCTCGCCCTCGGTAAGTTAAGGCGGAAGAGCGCAGCGCCCCGCCACGCTCGCGTTCAGAGGCACCTTTTAGATGTCTTTTCCGAGCAGCTGATCGAGCGTGAACGGGCAGGTTTCCGGCACCGGGGCAGGCGCTTGCCCGTCCATCATCTCCGGCACCGCCTTGCGGGCATCGTTGTACAAATCGGCTATGTCGAGCTTCTGGCGCATGGAGGGCGCGAAGCGACGTCGCGCCTGCAAGCGAAAGCCGCGTGAATCAGCTCGCCAAGTTGGCGCGGTCATCGACGTCGGCCACGCTTCCGCCTTGAGCCAGTGTACGAGCGCCTGGAATAGCAGCGACTCCACGGCTTCGACCTGGCTCCGGCCCACGCTCTCAATTTCCTCGATGATGTTCTCCCAGTCCGGATGGGCGTCGTTCAGCCGTTCGCCGGCGGCAATGCGTCGGAGCAAGGCCCCTTGCTGCTCACTCCAGACCACGATGTCGGCGTCATAGAGGTCACTCATCCCGACCCTGCCTCAACCTATTCCTGGCCATCGAGCCGCAGAAACCGGAGCTACACTAGCACAAGCGCAACGGCCGGCCCCGAACTCATTGCGCGGCCCCGAAATCGCCCAGCTCCGCTTCCATCATCCATCCCGGCTCGCGGCCGGTCAGGAACTCGTTGCTCCCGGTGTGGCGCAGGATGCCGGGCAAGGTGTGCAACTCCGCATCGTCGAGAACGTCGGCCGCGTCGCCGGGAAACGGCACGCCCATCCACGAGCCGAGCTGGCGGCTGCGCAGGAACGTGCTGCGCCCAATCGGCTGACGCTCCGCCTCGTAGGCGCGCAGCGCCGCCGCAACCTCCCTTCCGTCCGCCAGTGCGGCGTTGAGCGCGCGGCCGAGGGCGACCGCGTCGCACGCCGCCTTGGTCGTGCCGTAGCCGACATGCGGCCGGGCGGTCACGGCCGCATCGCCGAGCAGGGCCACGCGGCCGAACGCGAACTCGGGCGAGCAGAAATCGTAGACCGGCGTCACGAATGGCTGCGGGATCAGATCGAGCGCGTCGAGCAGCGGCGCGGTCACCACCTCGCGTGCGGCCGCGCGCATGGCGGCGACGATCTCGGGGCGCAGCAAACCGGGCGGAATGCCGAACTCGTATTGCTTGCCGGAGGCGTCGGTCAGGATGTCGAGGAGCTGTTCCGCGGTCGCCCCGGCATACCACACCCAGTTGTAGCGCCGATGGCCCGGGCGGAGGTCGTTGTCGCGGCCCGGGATGGGGTAGCCGATCGATTCGTAGCGGGGCGGGAAGTAGAACGTGAAGTGATCGAAGATGCGCTGGTGCAACGCCGACGGCAGGTCGGCCTCGTCCACCAGCCCGCGCCAGATCACGTACCCCGCGTACTCCGGCCGCACGTCGGGGCGGTAGACGCCGCGCACAACGGACCGGAAGCCGTCCGCACCCACCAGCACGTCGCCGCTCTCGGTGCTGCCGTTGGCGAACGTGGCGGTCACGCCATCCTCGGTTTGCGAGACCGATACCAGTTCGTGCCCGAGATGGTAGCAGTCGTCGGGCGTCGCCTCGCGCGCGATCTGGTGGATGCGATCCCAGGAGGTCACGGTCTGCGGGTGGTGCCGACGCGCGACGACCGCGCCCGCCTTGTCGAGCGCGAGGCGGTAGGTGACCGGCAGGCCGAGCTCGTGGCTCCCGACGCCGCTTTCGTCCAACGCCTCGGCGAGTTCGGGGTGCGTGGCGATGCCCGCGCCGCGGCCGACCAGCTCGACGGAAGACCGTTCGTAGACATCCGCCCGCCACCCGCCGCAGCGCAAGGTGGCGGCCGCGAGCAGCCCGCCAGCCGATCCGCCAATCACGAGGGCCCTCGCTTGGCCCGCTTCACCCCTACCGTTCCGCATCGTTCCTCCGCTAACCGCGGCGCCTCCATCCGGCAGCCGGCCTCAGAGCCGTCGGACCACCGTGTATGACAAGTACACGAACAGCGTCGCGCCGAGCAGCACCAGCAGGCCGACGAGCGCGAGGTCCAGCCGCGCGCCTGTGTCCGACCGGACTTCCTTGCTATCGATGTCGCGCGTCGTCTGCCGGAAACGCAGCATCGCAAGCACCATCGTCGCACCTCCCATGAGGATGAGCAGCAGTCCGGCGACGTTGCCGACCATCTGCCCACCCGGCGAGAGGACGCGCCCGGAGAGCGACCGGCTGGCGACCTCCAGGAACAAGTCGAACTTCTCGACCAGGAAGCCGAACGCCATCACCGCGATCGCGGTCCGCACCCAGGCGAGGAACGTCCGTTCGTTCGCGGCGTGGTCGGTGTAGTGCTCGATCATGACACCCGCGGCGCGCGCCGCTACAGCGCCGCCTCCGCCGCCACCCGCCGCGCGGCTACCGTGCCGCCAGTCAGCACCAAGGTGCGCCCCTTGTGGCTCCGCTCCACGTCCTTCCACGCTGCCATGCGGTCGCGGATGCGGTCGGCCGGGCCAACCAGCGAGATTTCGTCGATCAGCTTCGCCGGCACCGCCGCCTCCGCATCTTTCTTCCTGCCTTCGAGGTAGTGGTTCTGGATCGTTTCGGCCGCCTCCTCGTAGCCGAGGCGCTTGGCGAGATCGTTGTAGAAATTCTTCGACCGCGCCCCCATGCCGCCGATGTACAGCGCCAATTCGGGCCGCAGCGCGTCCCGGCACTTCTCCAGGTCATCGCCCATGCGGATGCGCACGTAGGGCGCATTGTCGAAGTCGGCCATCGTCTTGCCGCCGCCGGCCTTGCGCATCCCTTCCTCGATCGCGTCCGTGATGAGGTTCGGCTGCTCGGGCGAGAAAAAGATCGGCAACGTCCCGTCGGCGACCTCGCCCGCCGCGCGCAGCCCGGCCGGCGTGATCGACGCGGTGTAGATCGGCAGGCTCGGGTCGCCGTGCACGATGCTCTTCAGCGGCTTGCCGAGCCGGCTCGCGCCCGGGCCGGCGTACGGGATCGAGTACAGCTCGCCCTCGTAGGTGAGTGCCCCCTCGCGCCGGAGGATGCGCCGGATGATCTCGATGTATTCCTTGGTGCGCTGGATCGGCTTGCCGTAGGGCTGGCCGTGCCAGCCCTCGATCACCTGCGGCCCGGACGGCCCGACGCCGCACAGGAAGCGGTTGCCCGACATGAGCTGCAAGGTTTGCGCGGTCATCGCCGCACAGGTCGGGGTGCGGGCTTGCATCTGCATGATGCCGGTGCCCGCCTTGATCTTGCTGGTGCGCGCGAGCACCCAGGCGATCGGCGTCACCGCGTCGGTGCCGTAGGCCTCGCCGGCCCACACCTGCGAGAAGCCGAGCCGTTCGGCCTCCAGCACGTGGTCGATGTCGACCGGGTTGCCCGCGCCGAGCTTGAGGGTGATTCCGAGCTGCATAGGGGTCAGACCTTGTTCAGGACGTCTTCGCGGAAGCGGCGCATGGTCGTGAGCGAGGTTTCCATATCCTGGCTCACCAGGGTGAAATCCACCGCGACCACGCCCATCGCCCCCATCGCGCGCAGATCATCGACGATGTCCCCGTTGCCGCCCGAGAACAGCCGCCGCTCGCCGTCATCGGCCTTGGCCGGCAGCCGCTCGCCGTGGGTCGCGACGCGATAGGCGAGTGCCACGTCGGACGGCTTGCGCCCGGCCTTTTCCACCATGCCGCGCAGCTTCCCGACGCCGGCCTTGTAGCGGGGCAGGCTGTCGAGGCGGAACTCGGGATTGGTGCCGAGCGGGTACCAGGCGTCCCCGAGCCGCGCGGTGCGGCGCAGCGCCGGGCCGCTTTCGCCGCCGACCCAGATCGGCGGATGCGGCCGCTGCACCGGCTTCGGGTCGCACAGCACGTTGGCGAACCGGACGTATTTGCCCTCGAAGCTCGCCACGTCCTGCGACCACAGGGCCTTGGCCGCGTAGACGTATTCGTCGGTGACCGTGCCGCGATGCTCGAACGGCTCCGTGTCGAGCGCCTCGAACTCTTCCCGCATCCAGCCCGCGCCGATGCCCCAGATCACCCGTCCGCCCGAAAGCACGTCCATCGTCGCGATCATCTTGGCCTGCACCACGGCGGGGCGGTGCGGCACCACGGTCACCGAGGAGAGGATGCGCAAGGTCTTCGTCTTGGCGGCGACGAACATCATCTGCATGAATTGCTCGTGCCGCTGCGCCCGCGCCCCGGCCGGGAACTCGCCGCTGTCGGCATAGGGGTATTTGTTGGCGATCGCGGTAGGGATGACCACGTGATCGCTCACCTGAGCGAACGCGTAGCCCATCGCTTCCCCCTCCGTCGCGATCCGCGCGAGGATGTCCGGCGCGATGAGATCGCCGGATGTCGGCAGGTTGAACCCGAACTGCATCCCGTCCCCGCTTGCATTGCTGCCCGGAGGCTAGCACCGGATTTGGCCGTTGGCTTCCCCCCGCCCTGGAGGCAGACTGCCGCCCGAGCCACGATAGGGGGACGGCAAGGCCCTGCCCTGCCCGATTGGGCACGCAAGGTCCGATGCCGATCACAGCGCACATGACGAACGACGAACCGTTGATGGAGGGGATCAGCCACGCTTCGCTTCCCGAGCTGCTGGCGCGAGCCGCGTGGCTGCGCGACGCCGGGCACGGGCGCAACCTGTCCTATTCGCGCAAGGTGTTCATCCCACTCACGAAACTGTGCCGGGACGTGTGCCACTATTGCACCTTCGCCGAGCGCCCGCGCGCCGGCCGGCCCGCCTATCTGTCACCGGACGACGTGCTTGCGATCGCCCGCGCGGGTGCCGACGCGGGCTGCACGGAGGCGCTGTTCACCTTGGGGGACAAGCCGGAGCTTCGCTATCGCGCCGCCCGCGAAGCGCTGGCTGCGCTCGGACACGCGAGCACGATCGAGTATCTCCGGGCGATGTGCGCTCTGGTGCTGAAGGAAACCGGGCTGCTGCCGCACGCCAATCCCGGCGTGATGACGCGCGCGGAGATCGCCTCCTTGCGCGGCGTGACGGCGAGCCAGGGCATCATGCTTGAGTCCGCCAGCGCACGGTTGTGCGAGCCGGGCGGGGTGCATCACGGCTCGCCCGACAAGCATCCCGCCGTGCGGCTCGACACCATCCGCGGCGCCGGCGAGCTCGCCGTGCCGTTCACCACCGGCATCCTCATCGGCATCGGCGAAACCCGCGCCGAGCGGCTGGACTCACTCGCCGCGATCCGCGACCTGCACGCGCGTTACGGGCACATCCAGGAAGTCATCGTGCAGAACTTCCGCGCCAAGCCGAGCACCAAGCGAGCGGACGCGCCCGAACCCGACCTAGACGACCTGCTCTGGACGGTCGCGGCGGCGCGGCTGATCCTCGGGCCGGACGTCAACATCCAGGCGCCCCCCAATCTCACGCCGGGCGAGTACGAGCGCATCGTCGCGGCCGGGATCAACGACTGGGGCGGCGTTTCGCCGGTGACGCCGGATCACGTGAACCCCGAAGCGCCCTGGCCCGCGATCGAGGAGCTGGCCCAGCGCACCGCTTCGGTGGGCAAGGTGCTGGTTCAGCGCCTGCCGATCTACCCTGCCTACGCGCGCGACGCCGATCGCTGGCTCGCGCCACCCGTCGCAACCGTCACGCGGCGGATGATGGACGCGGAAGGCCTCGCGCGCGACGACGATTGGGCGCCCGGACTGACGGTGCCGCCGAGCACGGGCGTTGTCCGTCTCCATGCAACCGATCCAGGGATCGCCAGCATCGTTGCGCGAGCAACCAACGGCGAAAGGCTCGACGAGCAAGGGATCGTGCGGCTATTCGGCGCGCGCGACGTCGATTACGAGCACGTCGTCAACGCAGCCGACACGCTGCGCCGGGCCACCAGCGGCGAGGTGATCCGCTACGTCGTCAACCGCAACATCAACTACACGAACATCTGCTATTACAAATGCAAGTTTTGCGCCTTCTCCAAGGGGCGCACGCACGAGGCCTTGCGTGGCACCCCCTACGACCTCGAGCTCGAGGAGGTCGTCCGGCGCTCCCGCGAGGCGTGGGACCGCGGAGCCACCGAAGTGTGCCTGCAAGGCGGCATCCACCCCGACTACACCGGCGACACCTACCTCGGCATCGCGCGCGCGATCAAGGCGGCGCTGCCCGGGATGCATGTCCACGCCTTCTCGCCGCTGGAGGTGACGCAAGGGGCGGCGACGCTCGGGCTCTCGCTGGCGGACTACCTCGGCGCACTGAAGGAGGCTGGGCTCGGCACCTTGCCCGGCACGGCGGCGGAGATCCTCGACGACGAGATCCGCCGCGTGATCGCGCCCGACAAGATCATGACGGAGCAATGGCTGCGCGTCGCGCGCACCGCGCACGGGCTCGGCGTGCGGACCACGTCCACGATCATGTTCGGCCATGTCGAGACGCCGCTGTCCTGGGCGCGCCACCTGCTGCGCTTGCGCGACCTGCAGGCGGAGACGGGCGGATTCACCGAGTTCGTTCCCCTGCCCTTCGTTCACATGGAGGCGCCGATGTATCTGCGCGGCTTGTCGCGGCGCGGACCGACCGTGCGCGAGTCGGTGCTGATGCACGCCGTTGCCCGCCTCGCGCTGCATCCGCTCATCACCAACATCCAGGTATCCTGGGTGAAGATGGGACCGGAAGGTGCGGCGCGCTGCTTGAACGCCGGTGCGAACGATCTCGGCGGCACCTTGATGAACGAAAGCATCTCGCGCGCCGCCGGCACGCAGCACGGCCAGGAGTTCCCGCCCGAAGCGATGGAAGCGCTGATCCGCTCCATCGGCCGCATCCCCGAGCAGCGGGACACCCTGTACCGCCCGGTTCCCGCCAACCGTCGCGCGGCGTCGTTCGCGGCAACCGAGCTCGCGCCGGTGGTGCTGAACGCGCCCCGCAAGCTGGCGCGCGCCGAGGCCTGACCACCCCTCACCCGACCCTCTCCCTCAAAGGGGAGAGTGAGAGTAAAGCCCCCTTCTCTTGTGGGCTTGGGCCGCGAAGAGCGGACCAAGGATGGGAAGAGGGTCCGGACCGAAGGGAGTATCGCATGACCGTACCGACCCTGTTGACCGCCAAACCCGAGGAGGTGGGCTTCTCCAGCGACCGGCTCGCGCGTCTTTCTGGTGTTCTGCGCGCCAAGGCGGATTCAGGACACATCCCGGGCGGAGTTGCGGTCGTCGTGCGGAATGGCCGCATCGCCTACCAGGAGGCGTTCGGCGTCCGCGACCCGGTCGCGCGCGGCCCGATGCCGACCGCCGCGCTCGTCCGCATCTACTCGATGCCCCAGCCGATCGTGTCGGTGGCAACGATGATGCTCTGGGAAGAGGGGCGGTTCCTGCTCGACGACCCGGTGTCGCGCCACATCCCCGAGTTCGCCGGCCAGACGGTGCTGGTCGAGCGCGATGGCACGACCGACCGCGTGCCGGTCGAGCGCGAAGCCACGGTGCAGGACCTGCTGCGCCACACCTCGGGCCTCACCTACGAGTTCCGCGGGGAAGGCCCGGTGCACAAGGCGTACATGGACGCCAAGATTTACCGGCGCGGCCAGACCAACGCCGACTAGGCGGCGATGCTGGCCAAGCTCCCGCTCGCCTTCCAACCCGGCACGCGCTGGGAGTACAGCCGGTCGACCGACGTGCTCGGCCGGCTGGTCGAGGTGCTGTCCGGCGAAACGCTCGGCGATTTCCTGGAACGGCACATACTCAAACCGCTCGGCATGGACGACAGCAGGTTCTCGGTTCCGGAGGCGGAACAGGCCCGGCTTGCCGAAGGGTTCGTGACCGACCCCGAAAGCGGCGCCGACGTGCAGCTGCTTGACGTGCGGGAGAAGCCGCGCTTCGAGTCCGGCGGCGGTGGGATGGTGGCGACAGCACTCGACTACGCGCGCTTCGGGCAGATGATGCTCAACGGCGGCCAACTGAATACGACGCGCCTGCTTGGACGCAAGACCGTTGATCTGATGACCGCCGACCACCTCGGCGCGATCCCCGGCTCGCCGGACCTGCTGGTCCCAGGCTACGGGTTCGGCCTCGGCTTCGCCGTGCGGCTCCATGCCGGCATCGCTTCCATGCCGGGCGCGGTCGGCCAGTACTATTGGGGCGGTGCCGCCGGCACCACGTTCTGGGTCGATCCCGCCGAGCGCCTCCATGCGGTGCTGATGATCCAGGCGCCGGGCCAGCGCGAGTATTACCGCGTGCTGTTCCGCGACATGGTGTACGCGGCGCTGATTGACTGAATGAGGCCGAGACCTTCGCACAATGCGGTCATTGGGGCGGTTCTGATTTGAGCCGGGCTGCGATCTCCTGGTCACTTTCGATTTGGCGGTTTAGCGCCGGCGTGGGCGGGCCGAAGATACACTCCTCCCATCATGCCCCCTGCGATCTGTCTACGGAGAAGTATTGTCGAGGCTACACTGCTACACTCGGCGGACTCGGCGTTCTCGCAGCCTTGTTCACGCACGTTTGGGACTCAGTGATGCTGGAAGTGAAGTAAATGGGTAGGATTTCTTTCTGGACGCTTCGAGAAACCTAGACTAGCCGCGCCATTCCATCATCGGTGCCGAGTTATCGCCGTGCGTTTTGGCAAGTTCGTTCAACCGTTTGAGAAGACCGAAAATTCGGTCGCTGGCACCCTGATCATACGGATAGCGGGACATTTCCTGAACGGCTCGCTCGCGCGCGATGTGAAGATGATGAGACCTGTGCGCGGCTTGCTGATTCGGTCCGGACGTCCGCTGGTCGCATCGCGTCGACACTGTTGGGAGTCGTTCGATATCGCGCCGCGTCCGACCTGCCCGCTGCGGGGTGCTTTTTCTGACGGCGGGCGGGTCGTGCCCGCCATGGAGCATCCACTGCGGCACGCTCGGCACCGAAGGCAACTACCGCTTCACCGCCATCTCCTCCAGCCGGGTCTGCACCGTCCGGCCGCTTTCCCACCCATTCGCGCCGGGCGCGACGCTCGGCATCGGGATGGCGGCGCGCTGCTGGCGGCGCTTGCTGGTCGAGAGGCCGTATCGACGGTCACGGTCGTCGCTCATTTGCTGATCGATCTGGCCGTCGGCGGTGAAGCCCATCATCAGCTGTGGAATCCCATACGGGAAATCGTGCTTGTCCACCTGCCAGTTGTGGAACGTCTTGCCGTAGGTGGTGACCAGGTCCTTGAAGTAGGCGCGCTCCGCCAGCTCGGGGATGCCGGGTGCGACCAGCGCGCCCGACTTCACCTCATAATGGTGGCTGTGCCAGAGTCGCTTCTCGTCGTCTGGCAACGCGCGGAAACGGTCGGCGCTGATGATGTACTCGATCCCGATCAGCCGGGCGCTTGGCTTGTTGGAATCGAAAATCACGCACTGGTGCAGGTCGTGTTGCAGATGAATGCAGAAGTGACAGGCCTCGACCTGCCGCCCCATGTCGTCCGCGTAGAAGTGAAAGCCGTTGAGGAAGGTGCTCATCGCGTCGAGCGGGTATTTGCGCTGCATGGCACCCGCCGCCACGTCGAGCACGCGATGCTTCAACGGGTGGCCCTGCCCCACGCTCGCCGCGGTGAACGCCTTGCGCCCGAGCAGCAGGCCCGCCGCGGTCGCGACACCGGCGGCGACGCCGACCCCGATGGAGCCGAGCCGCCCCGCCGCCAAGCGTTGCGGGACGCGGGTGTTGCGACGATCGACCATGGTTCAGCTCCTTCTCAGTGCCACCGGCGATACCTGTTGCCCACGGCCCGGCCCCGTCAACGCCAGCGCGCAAGACGTTCGGCCGCGTCCCGCATGTCCGCCTCCGGGCCGCAATAGCTGAACCGGACGAAGCGGCCGCCGCGCGCGCGGTCGAAATCAACGCCCGGCGTCGCCGCCACGCCGGTCTCGGCCAGCATCCGGGCGCAAAACGCCATGCTGTCGTTGGTGCGCTCCGTCACGTCGGCGTAAAGATAGAACGCGCCCTCCGCCGGGGCGAGACAGCCGAACCCGGCGCGTGGCAGGGCCGAGAGCAGGTGGTCGCGCGAACGGCGATAACGCCGGATGTTGCCTTCGAGCTCGGCATGACAGTCGAACGCCGCCTCCGCCGCCACCTGCGAGACGTGCGGCGCGCTGATGAACAGGTTCTGAGCGAGACACTCGACGGGGCGGACGAGATCGGCCGGCAGCACCATCCAGCCGATCCGCCACCCCGTCATGCTGAAGTACTTGGAAAAGCTGTTGATCACCACCGCATGGGGGCTGAACGCCGCCGCCGTGGCGAGCGGGCTGTCGTAGTGCAGGCCGTGATAGATCTCGTCGCTCACCAGCCGCACGCCGTTCGCGTCGCACCAGCGGGCGATGTCGCGGAGTTCGCCCGGGTGCAGCATGGTGCCCGCCGGATTGCAGGGGCTGGCGACCACGAGCCCGTCCGGGCGCGGGTCGAGCGCGTCGAGCATCGCGACGGTCGGCTGGTAGCGCATGGCGCCCGTGGTCTCGAGAACCACGGGCGTCAGGCCGAGGGCGGTCAGGATGTTGAGGTAGGGCGGGTAGAAGGGCGAGGCCAGCGCCACCCGGTCGCCCCGGTCGAACGCCGCGAGGAAGGCGAGCGGGAAGCCGGCCGAGGCGCCCACCGTCACCGCGATCCGTTCCACGGAAACGGCCAGCCCATACCAGTGGAGGCAATGCGCCGCGATCCGTTCGCGCAACGAGCGGCGGCCGAACGCTTCGGTGTAGCCGAGCGGGTCGCCCGACCGGAGTGCCGCCGCCGCGGCCT
>CAXUIE010000027.1:0-18295 GCA_964250825.1 uncultured Acidisphaera sp.
GCCTACGGCCGGGGCGGCTCCGAACCGACCGTGACCGACGCCAATCTCGTGCTTGGCCGGCTGGACGAGCATGATTTCCTCGGCGGCGGGATGAAGCTTGACGCTGAAGCCGCGCGTCGCGTCGTCGGCGCCCTCGCCGAACGGCTCGGCTTGCCGATGAACGAGACGGCGGAGGGCATCCTGACGTTGATCAACAGCAACATGGCGAACGCCATCCGCTCGCGCACGATACAGAAGGGCATCGACCCGCGTGGCTTCACGCTGGTGGCCTTTGGCGGCGCCGGCCCCCTGCATGGCGCCGAAGTGGCCCGGATGCTGGAAATCCCGGAGGTGCTGGTGCCGCCGTACCCCGGCATCACGTCTGCCATGGGGCTGCTCACCACCGATTTCAAATACGATCTCGCACGGACGCAGTTCCAGGTCAGCGGCGGTGTCGATCTCGAAAAGCTGAATCGGGACTTGCGGGAAATGCAGTCCTCGCTCGCGGGCCAGTTCGCGGCCGACCGCATCCCGGGCGATCGCGTCGACTATGTCCGCAACGGCGATCTGCGTTACGTCGGCCAGGGCTACGAGCTCAAGATCCCGCTGGGAGGGGGCGAAATCACCGAGGAGTCGCTCGCCCTGGTTTGGGAAGCGTTTCATCGCCGGCACACGGCCGAATACGGGCACGCTTTTCCCGGCAGCCCGATCGAGATCGTCAATGTGCGCGTCACCGGGGTCGGTCGCATTCCGAAGCTGCGGACCTTGCGGGCACCGGGCGGTGGATCTCTGGATTCGGCGCGAATTCGCGTCGGCCCCTGCGTCTTCCGCGTCAAGGGGCAGCTCCGTTCCTTCGAAACGACGTTCTATCAGCGTACCCAGTTGCCTATCGGAGGCGATCTCGCTGGCCCGGCGATCGTCTTGCAGCGCGATAGCACCACGCTGGTGCCGCCGCACGCGACGGCGCGCGTCGACGAGGTGGGCAACATCAACATCATGGTCGGGGAAGCGCGATGAGCGCCGATACCGGGTCGGCGGCCGCGCCGCGCACGCGTGTCGATCCCATCACCGCGTCGGTAATACATGGCGCGCTCGAGAACATCGCGATCGAGATGGGCCACAAGCTCATGCGCATGAGCTACTCGAGCATCATCCGCGAGTCGGAGGATTTCGGCGCCGCGTTGACCGATGCCGAGGGCAACCAGCTTTGCGAGTGCAAGATGAGCACCCCGCTGCAGTCGGGGCCGATCCCCGGCTACATCCGGGGCATCCAGGCGACGCTCGCCTCCCGCGGCGAGACGATCCGTCCCGGCGACGTCATCATGCACAACGATCCGTACGGCGGCGCGTCGCACGGGCCGGATGTGGCGTTCTGCGTGCCTGTGTTTCTCGACGGAAAGCTGATCGGCTTCTCGACGACGACGGCGCACCATCTCGACATTGGCGCGCTCACGCCAGGCAGCGCCGGGATCGTCGACGCCGTCGACACCTATGCCGAGGGTCTGCAGTTCAAGGCGATCAAGGTGTTCGACGAAGGGCGACCCAACAACGCAGTCTGGCACATGCTGCGTGACAACATTCGTGCGCCCGCTCTCGTGGTCGGCGACATGGAGGCGCAAATCAAGGCGGCGCAGATCGGCGCCGACCGCTACCTTTCCTTGGTCGCGCAGTATGGGCTCGAAACAGTCAGCCTCGCGTATCTCGACCTGATGGATTACTCGGAACGCATGATGCGCGATGCGATCCGGGCGTTGCCCGATGGCACATATCGCGCGGAAACCTTCATCGACGGCTATCTCGACAGCGCCGATCCGACGCGCCGCGATCTGCCGATCCGCGTGGCGCTGACGGTTGCGGATGACGAGATCACCGTCGACCTCACCGGCACGGCGCCCCAGGTGTCCGACAAGCCGATCAACATGCCCCTGGTCGGGACGGTGGACTGCGCCATCTGGCTGACCTTGCGATCGATCCTGCTCGACGCGGCGGTCTACGGCAGCGTGCCGCAGAACTCGGGTCTCACGCGACCCATCCATATCGTCGCGCCACGCGGCACCTTGGCCAACCCGATCTTCCCCGCGCCGGTCATCGCGCGGTTCACCCCAGGCAACGCCTTGGCCGACACCGTGATGAAGGCGCTCGCGCTGGCGGTGCCGCGCCAGGTGAGCGCCGGCATCGGCAATCTGCGCTGCATCGCATTCTCCGGCCTCAACGAAGGCCGGCATTGGGTCCATATGGAGATCCTGGAGGGCAGCTATGGCGGGCGCTTCGGGAAGGATGGGCTGGACGCTGTCGATACGCTTTATGCCAACACCCGAAACAACCCGATCGAGGACATCGAATCGCACCTGCCGCTGCGGGTGACGCGCTACGAAATGCGAGCCGATCCGCCCGCGGCCGGTCGCGGGCGCGGCGGCATCGGGTCGGTTCGCTCGTTCGAGTACCTCGAGGACGGCGCCTTTTCGGTCGAGGGTGACGGGCATCGATATCCACCCTGGGGCTTTGCCGGCGGGCGGGACGGGCTCGGCGGCGTCCTGGCGCTTCACACGGAGGAAGGACGGGAAAGCCTGCCGTCCAAGGTGCCGTATCACAGGGCCAAGGCCGGCCATGTGCTGGTGGCGCTCGGGCCGAACGGGGGCGGCTACGGCGACCCGCGCGAGCGCGATCCGGCCGACGTCTTGTCTGACGTGCTTGAAGGCTATGTTTCGGAAGCGGACGCGCGGCGCGATTACGGCGTGGTCGTCAAGGGCCGCGCCGTCGACGAGATGGCGACGGCCGCGTTGCGCGACGGCTGACAAGGTAAGAGCGATGCGCGCCTTCGTGCCGACCGCGCCATTGGGCGCCTAACATCATGGCGTTCGTCGATCCGCCCGAGCCGACGCCGGGCGAAGGGTCATCGGCCGGTTCGTGGATCACCTTGCAAACTGCCTCCGACTGCGCCCCCGGACGAGCGCGCCGGCCACCGATATCAGGACTTCCGCGATGAAGGAGCCGACGATCAGACCGACCAAGCCATAGATGGCCGTGGCGGTGCTGAGAAGAACTTGCGAGCCATGCGTATCGAGCGCGGTCCACAGCACCGCGCGCTTGTCCCCCCGCGCATCCTCGATTGCGTCCACCGTTGCCGTGACGGGGCGGAGAAGTGGCGGCGTAGCCTCCAAATGGTCGTAAGCGGCCCGGAACACGCGAGTTCGCTCGACCGACGTCGCCAACGCTTGCGCATTGGACGGCTCCACGGGGCTCAGCCCCGTGATGCCTCCTCGTCCGTTTCGCCCATCGTTGGGTAGAAATTCCGGGCCGACGCCTTCCGCTGTTCGATGTCGCGCCGTCCGTCCTCGGCGATCTGCAGAAGCGCCGCCCCGTACTCGTGGGCCACGGCGGGGAGCTGCATTGCGCCAAGGGCGAGCGCGAGCGACAGCCCGATACGCAGGGCGTCAGAGAGCCAGCGTCCCACGAACCCCACCATCCTATATTCTCCATAACCCGGCGGCGCTGCCCACGCGGTGGCGTGCGGTTGATACGAAGCACCGAAGCGCAATACCTTGTCGGCGATCTACGCTGATCGACCGCTGGCCAGCGTGCAACATCGAGGCGACAGGACCTGCAAACCATGACAGACTCGCCTGAATACGTGCCCCCCAAGGTTTGGACCTGGAACAAGGAGAATGGCGGCAGGTTCGCCAACATCAACCGCCCGGTCGCAGGGGCTACGCACGACAAGGATCTCCCGGTCGGTCGGCATCCCCTGCAGCTCTATTCCCTGGCCACGCCGAACGGGGTGAAGGTTACAATGATGCTGGAGGAGTTGCTGGCGCTTCGCCATGAGGGTGCGGAATACGATGCCTGGCTGATCCGCATCAACGAAGGCGACCAGTTTGGCAGCGGCTTCGTGGCCGTAAACCCAAACTCAAAAATCCCGGCGCTGCTCGACCGGAGCGGTCCGGCGCCGATCCGGGTTTTCGAATCCGGCGCAATCCTTCTGTACCTCGCCGAGAAGTTCGGAGCATTCCTGCCGACTGATGCGGCGACGCGCGCCGAATGCCTGTCTTGGCTGTTCTGGCAAATGGGAAGCGCGCCTTACCTCGGCGGCGGGCTGGGGCACTTCTACGCCTACGCGCCGATCAAGATCGAATATGCCATTGACCGGTTCGCGATGGAGGTGAAGCGCCAGCTCGACGTGCTGGATCGACGCCTGGCCGACAACGCCTACCTTGCGGGCCGCGACTACACGATCGCCGACATGGCGGTCTGGCCATGGTACGGCGGCCTAGCGATGGGTCTGCTCTATGAGGCGGGCGAGTTCCTGCGGGTGCAGGACTACACGCACGTCCGGCGCTGGGCCGAGGCGATCGGGCAACGCCCGGCCGCGCGTCGCGGGCGCATGGTCAACCGTGTCATGGGCGAGCCGTCCAGCCAGCTGCACGAACGGCATGACGCCGGCGATTTCGAAACAAAGACGCAGGACCGACAACCCTCGCCAAGCTGAGCCGGTGGCGACGGGCCTGTATGGGATCGCGGCGCCAACCACTGACGTGGGTAGGAAGCTACGCGGTAGCGGCCTGGCTCGCCGCTGCCCCGGATGGCGTGCGAGCTGCGGAACCCGTCGATCTTGCGCTCGTCCTTGTTACTGATGTCTCGCGCAGCATTGACGACACGGAATTCGAGCTGGAGAAAAAGGGCTACGCGGCCGCGTTCACGAGCAAGGAAGTGCTCGCGGCCATTCAGGGCCAGCCCTTAGGCAGGATCGCGGTCAGCTACGTCGAGTTTGCCGGCAACTTCGAGGTCAGAACCGTACTGGACTGGGCGACCGTAAGCGACGAGGCGTCGGCGCGCGATTTCGCCGAACAATTGTCGAGCGCGCCTCGCTCGTTCTGGGGCCGCACGGCGATCAGCGCTGGCGTCGATCGCGGCGTGCAGATGCTGGCGGAGGCCGAATTCCAGTCCGCCCGCAGGGTGGTCGACGTTTGTGGCGATGGAACCAACAATGCGGGCCGCGAGATCGCAGCCGCGCGGGACGACGCGATCGCCGCAGGGATCACGATCAACGGCTTGGCTATCATAAACGAACATCCGGTGTCCTGGACGTTCGCGCACGTCCAGCCGCCCGGCGGCCTTGCCGAGTACTACAGGCACAACGTGGCCGGGGGCCCTGGCAGCTTTGTTTTGGAGGTGCATGATTTCCGCAGCTTCGGCGACGCGATGACGCGCAAGCTCGTTAACGAGATCGCCGATGCGCCTCTGGCGCCCGTGATGTTCGCGAAAGCGCCCTCGGCCCTCGCAGTAGGAGCTAGTGGGGAGGCAGCCCACTAGTCCCCGGAACCAACCAAGAAGGATCCGGCACCGGAAGCGGGATCGCATCGATTAGCTGACGGGTGTAGGAGGAGCGTGGGGCCGCGAAAACCGTCGCGCAGAACCCCCTCTTGGAAAGACACGCCGCGGCGCATCACCACCACCACGCGATCGCAGACGGCCCGGATCACCACAGGTCATGGCTGATGAAGGCCATCGCGAGACCCATCTCTTGGCTGAGATCTTTAATCAAGCGGAGCACCTGCGCTTGTGTCGACGGATCGTGCCGCGAGGCGTGATGTAGAAGCGTCGGCATCGGAACTGGGTTGAGTTCCGCGATCAGGCTGACAGGAGCGGCAGGCGGTGGGTCATCGCTCAGCGGGGCGATGCTTTCCAGGCTCATGTAGCGAGCCCGCTGCACCGCCCTTATGTCTAGGCGCCGCAGGACTGATATTATCGATGCTTGATACGCCCGTGGTCAACCAGTTCTCGCATGTGAAGCCGGGCGATACTCAAACCAGGATGGAGGAGGCATCAGGCCCGCGCTCAAGCGCCATCATCTCCAGGCCGGCGTCGGCCATTATGGCGTGTTCAGCGGCAAGCGAGGGGCGGGCGAGATCTACCCGCGAGCGCGAGAGTTGATCCAAATGATGAGTTGACGGATGGCAGGGGTCGTTGGCTTGCCCCGGCCACCCTGTCCCTGGTCGGCGGCGCAGGACCGGACTAGCTTCGGCGGGACCGCGAAGCGAGAACCGTCATGCCCCTGCAAGCTCCAGCGCTATGCCTCATCGCCTCGCCCGGACGCCGCCGGGCCACGATCGAGGTCGCCCGCGAGGCCGAGCGGCGCGGCTATCAAGGCATTTACGTGCCCAGCATTTTCAGCAACTTTTCCGTCTGCGAGGCGCTCGCGTGGAACACCGACCGTATCGCCTTCGGCACCGCCATCGCGCCGATTTACGCCCGCTCCGTGCCGGACTTCGCGCAAGCAACCGCCTTCCTGCACGAGGTCTCGGCCGGGCGCTTCCGGTTCGGCATCGGCGTCGCGCACGCGCCCTCGCATGCGCGCATGGAGGTCGCGGCCGGCAAGCCGATCAGCGACACGCGCGCGTTCGTGCGTAAATGGCGCGGGGTCGAGGGCCAAGGCCGGCAGCCGCCCCTCATCATCGCGGCACTTCGGCAGAAGATGACGGCGCTCGCGGGCGAAATCGGCGATGGGGTGATCTGGGCCAACGCGAGCCGGTCGGCGATGGGCGCCTCCCTCGCGCACCTGCCGCCGAAGAAGCGCGACGATCCCGGCTTCTTCGTCGGCAACATGATCCCGACCTGCGTCAATGACGACATCGAGGCGGCCAAGGCGGTGAACCGCCGCACGCTGACGAACTATCTCCACCTGCCGAACTACCGTAATTATTGGAAAGAGTGCGGCTACTTCGAGGAGATGAACGCGGTCGAGCGCGCCATCGACGAGAAGCGCGACGACGCGCTGCCGGCGCTGATGACGGACAGGTGGCTAGCCGACGTGTCGCTGTTTGGCCCGCCCGCCCGCGTGCGGGGCGATCTCGAAGCATGGTACGCCGCCGGCGTCCGCACGCCCGTGATCGTGCCGTCCTCCGCAACCGGCAATCAGCTCCGGGCGGTGGAGGAGGTATTCGCCACGTTTACTGGGTGAGCACATCCAGCCATTCCGCCGTCACTTCGGCGACAGCGCCGAAGAGCCGGGATCCTGCAGACGGCGCGTTTTCTGGTTTCGGCCTTTCTGGAATGACGAGCGGGTTCGAGAAGATTTTGTCACGCGCGAAACCGGCGGAGGAACGCTCGCACTTCTTCCACGAACATCTGCGGTTGCTCGAATGCCGGAAAATGTCCGCCCTCCGGCGCGTCGCGCCGGTGCGCGACGTTGTAGGAGCGTTCGAGGTAGCGCGTCGGCGGCGGCACCGCCAAGTCCCGCGGCATCAACAACAGGCCGGTCGGGACATCAACCCGTCGGCCGGGCGGCGCGTGGCGCACGCTCGGGTCGAACCGCGAGCAATACAGCCAGCTCGCGGCGTTGGGACCAGCCAGCCAGTAGAGCATGATGTTCGCGAGCAGGTGGTCGCGGTCGAACGGCGGCGTCGCGTTCCTGCCCGGGATCGTCCAGCCGTGAAATTTCTCCAAAATCCAGGCGGCCAGCCCCGTGGGCGAATCGGTCAGGCCATAGCTCAGGGTCTGCGGCTTGGTGGCCTGGATGAGCTGATAGCCAGACTCGCGCGCCAAACGCGCCCGTTGCGCCTCGAGCCAGGCGATCTCCTCCGGATCGAGTTCCGCGTTGGGCAGATCGGGCCGGAACCCGGTCATGTTGAGGTGGATCGCGGCGAGGCGCTCCGGGTGATCGTGCGCGAGCCAGGACGTGATCATCGACCCCCAGTCCCCGCCTTGCGCCACGAACCGTTCGCAGCCGAGCACGTCCGTCATCAGCTTGTTGAAGATCGAAGCCATGTCGCGCGGCGTGATCGGCACGTCGGGAGGATCGGAGAACCCATACCCGGGCAGGCTAGGCGCCACCACGGTGAACGCGTCGCGCGCGTCGCCGCCGAAGCGTTCGGGGTGTGCCAGGGGCTCGATCACTTCGATGAATTCGACGACCGAGCCAGGCCAGCCATGCGAGATCAGCAGCGGCAACGGATCGGGGCCGGAGCCGCGCTCCAGGATGAAATGCAGGCGCTTGCCGTCGATCGGCGCCTTGTAGTGGGTGAAGCGGTTGAGCGCCGCCTCGGATCGGCGCCAATCATAATGGTCGCGCCAATACGCGACGATCTCGCGCATGTATGCGAGGCTGGTGCCGTAATGCCAGGGTTCCGCGGCCGGCTCGATCGGCAAACGCGCCCGGGCCAATCGCTCGCGGAGGTCGCCGAGCACCGCATCCGGCACGGCGACGGTGAACCGCTCGGCGCCGACAGGGTCGTGCATGGCGCAATCCTCCGCTTCCGTTGCGATCACAGCCAGGTTCGCCGGGTTTGCGCAAGAGCGCCCCCATCACAGGCCGCATCCGCAACGAAGGAGGGACGCATGGCGGAGAATGCCACCACGCGGGACATCGCGGCGAACGGCATCACCCGGACCATGTTCCTGGGGCCGGGCCTTGAAAGTGGGCAGCGTCTTGCGAACCGAGAGTTGGGGAGGATCGCGGATTATAGCGGGGGATTGATGTCGGAACGACAGGGGTCGCTCGCTGATGCGCGATGCGGTCCGGTTGGTTTCGCCTGAGCTCCGCGACAGCCGCGCGGCCGTCGCGGAGCTCATTACGGATGGGTCAGGAAACCCCGGTGGGAGAGGACGGGGTATTGCCGCTGCTCGTCGAGCTTGTTCCGGCGAAGTTGGCGAACGGGTTGCCGCCGCCGCCGAAGCCTGCGAACGGATTGCCTCCGTAGGATGCCGACGAACCGCTACTGAGGCTCGCGAACGGATTGCTGCCACCGCTGCCACCTCCGGTGCTGGCGCTGAACGCGTTGATCAGCGTCTCCGCCGTGACGCCGGGTATGTTCAACAAGCGCCCGAACGGACTCTGTTGCAGCAGCGAGGCGAGGTCGGCACTGCTGGGGGCGCTGCCGGTGGCTTGGCCATTCGCGCCGCTCGCTCCGGATGCAGCGCCGCTGCTGCTACCGGACGTGTCGGTTCCGACGGTCGAGAGGCTGGCGCTTCCGGAAGCGCTGTTTCCACCGGCCGAACCGGCGAACAAGTTGGCAAAGAAGGCACCGGCGTTAGGATCGATATTGCCAAAGAGGGTTTCGGGCGTGACACCCGGTAGACTGAGGAGTTGGCCAAACGGACTTTGCTGAAGCAGGGATGTGAGGTCGATGCCGGTCGTGGAACCGTCCGAACTCGCGCCGCTGCCTGACGCACCAGCTTCCAGCGCGGCGAAAAGATTGCCCGCGGCGGCGCTGGGGGAAGCTGCGGGACCAGCCAGACTCTGCAGCGCGCTGTAGTCGTAAGCCGCTCCGGATCCGCCGGTCTGGCCCGCGCCGCCAGTTCCGCTGAGAAGATTGCTCGAACCACTCATTGTCGCCCCGCTACTGTTTGAGGAAGAGTTGTTGCCGTCAGCAATGACGAACTGATTGTTTGCGCCATCGACCGAGACCGAACCACCGGTACCATTGCTTGAAGACGGATACTGGTACGCCACCACGAACTTGTTGTTGCCGCCCGTCACGTTGACATTGTTGCCGGTCGGGGTGCCGCTGCTGAGCGAGGGGTAGTTGTAGACCACAACGAACTCGTTGTTGCCTCCTTCCACGTTCACCGTGTTGCCGCCCATCGCCGACGCGCTACCGCCCGATCCAGAGGCATCGAACGCCACCACGAACTGGTTGTTACCGCCCTGCACGGTGACCGTGCTGCCTCCGGCGGAGCCGCCGGTGCCCGCTGAAGGATCGCCCATTACGACGAATTGGCTGTTACCCCCGTTGATCGTCAAATCCCCGCCGGCCGGCGCTATGAGGGTCGAACCCGAAACGTCACCCGAAGGCGAACCCGCGATGGCGCTGAAGTCGTATTGCCCGCTTGCCGAAGGCGCCGACGACCCGCTGTAAGCGGGAACACTGACACTACCTGACACATGTTTCTCCCTTATTGAAGTCGTCGGACTCAGCAGGCTCGTGTAGAAGGGCCGCCTAGCTGATGCGACAATGTAGACCTCGATACATTTCCTTGGCGGCTATCTTTTGCCTCTGTATCGAAAATCTGGTGAATAACTTTGTGTTGCGTCGCCATCATTCAGCAAAGAGCAATCACGGCTAGCAGCACGTCATGCCTCGACGACGGTGCTGTGCACCGGGCGAGTATGCGGCGCCGGAATCCTTCTGTACGCTTGGCCCGTTCGAACGACTTCGCGGCGGATCGACTGCGCGCTTTCAAAGCACCTGAGCAAAGCCTCCGCATCGTTCCAGCGAATGGCGCGTTGCAGAGCCAGCAAGTCCTCGACGTAGCGACCCACAATCTCGAGCACCGCCGCCTTGTTCTGCAGGAACACGTCGCGCCACATCGTCGGGCTCGATGCCGCGATCCGAGTGAAATCGGTGAAGCCGCCTGCCGCGTACTTTAGGACTTCGCCCTTTAGCACTCCCTCCAGATCGTTGGCAGTGTTGACGATATTGAACGCCAGCAGGTGCGGGAGGTGCGAGGTGATCGCGAGCACCTTGTCATGGTGGGCGGCATCCATGACCTCCACCCGAGCGCCGACAGCGCGCCACAGAGCCGTGACCCGATCGACGGCGGAAGCGTCGGTCAACTCCGACGGTGTCAGGATGCACCAACGGCCGTTAAACATCCCATCGATCGCCGCGCCGGGTCCGGAATGCTCGGTGCCGGCAACCGGATGCCCCGGGACGAAGCGGCGCATGTCGAGATGCGGGGCGACGAGTTCCACGACGCCCATTTTGACCGAGCCAACGTCTGTAACGATTGCGTCGGGTCGCAATCCGGGTTTGATGGCCCGTGCCGCGCCTCCGCTTGCGCCCACCGGAACGCCGAGCACAACCAGATCGGCCTGTTCCACCGCCGCCGGAGCATCCGTGGTCGCCGCGTCCACCAGTTCCAGCGCACAAGCTTCGTCGAGTGTTTCCGTCCGGCGCCCGGTGGCGACCAGCCGTTCGGCCAGACCGAGGCGTCGCGCATCTCGCGCCAGCGATCCATTGACCAAACCGATGCCAACGAAGGTGATCTGCCGGAAGATCGGCTGATGACTACCGCGAGTGACGACGTGGGTTGGGTCAGCCCGAACCTTCCCGCTTGAAAGCATCGTGGATTATCTCGCGGCGGCGCCTTGCGTCAGGCGCGCCTCCTTGAGATTCTCGGCCAGCAGGAAGGCGATCTCGAGGCTCTGCTGGGCGTTAAGACGGGGATCGCAGAGCGTGCGATAGCGTGCCGGAAGCGCTGCGTCGGTGATCGCCTGGGCACCCCCCGTGCATTCGGTGACGTTCTGGCCCGTCATCTCGATGTGGATACCCCCGGGATGCGTCCCCTCCGCCCGATGCACCGCGAAGAAGCCCTCGATCTCGCTCATGATCTGGCCGAACGGGCGGGTCTTGTAGCCTGACGCGGACTGGATCGTGTTGCCGTGCATCGGATCGCACGACCAGACCACCGCCCGTCCGTCGCGCTGGACGGCGCGGATCAAGGGCGGCAGGTGGCGCCCGATCTTGTCGTGACCCAGGCGCGCGATCACCGTCAATCGGCCGGGCTCGTTTCGCGGATTGAGGACCTCGCACAATCGCAACAGGTCGTCCGGGGTCAGCGATGGCCCGGCCTTGACGCCGATCGGGTTAGCGATCCCGCGCATATACTCGACATGCGCTCCATCCAGGTCGCGCGTGCGGTCGCCGATCCAGGGCATGTGGGCGGCGGTGTTGTATGGAGCGCCCGTGATCGAGTCGGTTCGGGTCAGTGCCTGTTCGTAGCCAAGCAGTAGAGCCTCATGCGAGGTGTAAAGCTTCGTGTGAGCCATGGCCGGGGTCGTCAGGTCCGATATGCCGCACGCTGCCATGAAGGTGAGGGCTTCCGAGATTCGGTTTGCCACATCCTGATAGCGCATGCCCTGTGCGGAACCTCGGACGAAATCAAGGTTCCACTGATGCACGCGGGTCAGCATCGCGTAGCCGCCGCCAGTGAACGCGCGCAACAGATTGAGCGTTGCCGCCGATTGCGAGTAGGCCTGCAGCTGCCGATCCGGATCGGCGCGTCGCGCGGTCGGCGTGAATTCGAGCGCGTTCACGATATCGCCTCGATAGCTTGGAAGCTCCACATCGGCTCGGCGCTCGACCGGGGAAGACCGGGGTTTCGCAAACTGGCCGGCCATGCGGCCAACCTTCACCACGGGTAGGCCGGAGCCGAAGGTGAGCACGACGGCCATTTGCAGCAGCACGCGGAGCGTATCGCGGATCGTGTCGGCGCGAAACTCGGCGAAGCTTTCGGCGCAGTCGCCGCCTTGCACGATGAAGCCCCGTCCGGCCGCCACCTCCCCGAGGTGGGCGCGCAGCTCGCGAGCCTCGCCAGCGAAGACCAAGGGTGGATAGCTGCGCAAACGACTCTCCACGCGAGCGACCTCGTCCGCGTCGTAGTCGGGCATTTGCTTGACCGGGCAGGATCGCCAGGAAGCCGGCGACCAGACGCTTGAGCGTACGCTCGCCGTCGGTGTCGGGGATTCGTCAACGTCCAAATAATAGTCGGCCATGGGACGCTCGCTCGTGAAACTGGTTGACGTTCGATCAATGGTTAATCACTGGGTCGCCTGAGACTCGCCGGGAGGCAGCGTTCCCATCTCGGCGAAAATCTCCGCATCCTCGGCGGCACGAAGCAGGGCACGTGCCTTGCTGCAGGACTCCTCGTACTCCGCATCGGGATCCGAATCGGCGACGACGCCGCCTCCGGCCTGAACGTGCAGCCTCCCGTCCTTCAGCAACCCGGTGCGCAGGCCGATGCAGGTGTCCATGTTGCCGTCCGCGCCGATATAGCCGATGCCGCCGGCGTAGAAGCCGCGCCGGGTGGGTTCCAATTCCTCGATGATCTCCATCGCGCGGATCTTTGGCGCCCCCGAGACGGTCCCGGCAGGAAAGCCGGCGCAGAGAACGTCCACAAGATCGGCGCGTCCGGGATCGAATTCGCCGTCGACGTTGGACACGATGTGCATAACATGCGAGTAGCGTTCGACCGTCATTTTCTCGGTCACGCGCACTGTGCCCACCTTCGCCACGCGCCCGACGTCGTTGCGTCCGAGGTCGAGCAGCATGAGATGTTCGGCCAGCTCCTTCGGATCGGCGAGCAGATCTCGTTCGAGGGCGAGGTCTTCGGCGCGCGTCCTGCCGCGCGGACGGGTTCCCGCGATCGGCCGCACCGTAACCCTGCCGTCCCGGAGCCGCACCAGTATCTCGGGGGAGGAGCCGACCAGGGCGAAGCCACCGAGATTGAGGAAGAAGGAAAACGGCGACGGGTTGAGGCGCCGCAAGGAACGATACAGGGCGAGCGGTGGAAGCCCGAACGGCAGTGAGAAGCGCTGGGACGGAACGATCTGAAAAGCATCGCCAGCGCGGATGTAGGTCTTCGCCTGCTCGACCATTTGGCGGTATTGCGCGCGTGTGCGATTGGAGACGGCGGCCTTCCTTGCCGTAGCTTGCGCCATCGGTCGCGCGTGCTGCGGCAAGCTGCGCCCTAGATCGGCCACCAGATCCTCAAGCCGCTCGCACGCCTGATCGTAGGCGGCCAAGGCGGACACACCCTCGGCCGGGTAGACCGGCGTCACCGCCGTGATTTGGTCGAGAACGTTGTCGAAAATGGCCACCACTGTCGGACGCATCAGCACCGCGTCCGGCAGACCCAGCTCGTCGGACGTCCTGGAAGGCAGCCGCTCGATCAGCCGCACGAAATCATACGCGAAGAAGCCGATCAGACTGGCGCTGCCTGGGGGAATCCCGGGTGGCAGCTCGATGCGGCACTCCGCGATGAGCGCGCGCAGGCTGGCGAGGGAGGCGAGCGACGACGGAGAATAACATTGATCTCCCGTCCGGGCGCTCCGGTTGATTTCGGCGCGCTGGCCATGGCAGCGCCAGATCAGGTCAGGCTTGAGGCCGATATAGGAGTAACGGCCCCGCACCGCGCCGCCCTCGATCGATTCTAGCAGGAAACCGTATGGCTGCCCGTCTCCGAGCTTCATCATCGCGGAAACCGGCGTTTCCAAATCGGCCGCGAGGCGTGTCCATACAACTTGCGGCCGCCTCGCTTCATACGTCTCAATGAAGGCGCTTCGCGGGGGCGACACATGCGTCGTCATGCCATCACCTTGCCAAGCAACGCCGCCGTGGCGGCGGCGACATCGGCCTCGCGCATCAGAGTCTCACCGATCAGGAAGCAACGCGCGCCGACCACCGCCATGCGATCGAGATCGGCCGGTGTCGCAATACCGCTTTCGCAGACCATGAGCCGATCCGCCGGAAGCAGACGCGCCAACCGTTCGGTCGTGCCAAGATCAATCTGAAGCGTTTTGAGATCGCGGTTGTTGATCCCGATTAAAGGCGAACGAAGACGCAGCGCGCGCTCGAGTTCGCGCTCGTCGTGGACTTCGACCAGGACATCGAGCCCTAGCTCATACGCCGCGCTTTCCAGTTCGGCTGCTTGACGGTCACCAAGGGCCGCCATGATGAGCAGCACCGCATCCGCGCCAAGCGCGCGCGCTTCGACCACCTGGTAAGGGTCGAGCATGAAATCCTTTCGAAGCACCGGCAGTGCGGCGGCGCCGCGCGCGGTCGGTAGATCGGCGTCGTCGCCGAGGAAATACGGTCGATCGGTCAGAACGGATAGGCAAACCGCGCCGCCCGCTTGGTAGGCGCGGGCCAGCGTGGCGGGATCGAAGTCGGCGCGGATCAATCCCCTGCTCGGGCTTGCGCGCTTGATCTCCGCGATCAGTCCCGTTTGCCCGGCGGCCAAGGCCGCCCGCAACGCCTGGACAAAGCCGCGCGCCGCCGCCGCCGGCAGTTCAGCGTGCAGCTCACGCAGGCTGCGAACGGCCTTGCAACTCGCGATATGGCGGAGCTTGGCGGCACAGATTTCAGCCAGCACCCCGTTCATGCGTGAACCGCGTTCGTCGCGCGCACGAGCGCGTCCAGCTTCGCGGCGGCCGCACCAGCGTCTATGGAGTGCCGCGCCAGCTCCGCGCCGCCGGCGAGATCCGCAGAGATCCCCGCCACCACCAGCCCTGCGGCGGCGTTCAGCACAACAATGTCACGATACGGGCCGCACCTGCCATGAAGGAGGGCACGAAGCGCCTGCGCGTTGTCCTGCGCGCTACCCCCCTTGAGGTCAGCGGGTGTCGCGCGCGGAACCCCGGCGTGCTCCGGCGTCACCTCGAAACGAGTGATCAAACCGTTTCGCAATTCTGCTACGGAAGAACTCGCCGTCGTCGTCAGTTCATCCAGCCCATCGTGGCCATGCACCACCCAGGCCCGCTCGGAGCCCAATGCCGCCAGCACTTCGGCGACCGGCAGCAGCCACTCGGCGCCGAACACGCCTAAGAGTTGCCGGCGGGCGCCGGCCGGGTTGGAGAGCGGTCCGAGCAGATTGAAGATTGTCCGCGTTCCAAGCTCACGCCTGCTGGGACCGACATGCAACGTCGCGCGATGGTGCCTAGGCGCGAACAAGAAGCCGATATTGTGCTCGTGCAGCGCGTCCAGCGTCGCATGGACCGGCGCGTCGAGGTTCACACCCAGCGCTTCCAAGACGTCGGCAGCACCTGATCGCGACGAGATGGCCCGGTTGCCGTGCTTGGCCACCGGCACGCCGCAACCCGCGACAACGAACGCGACGGCGGTGGATATGTTCAGCGTTTGCGCGCCGTCCCCGCCCGTCCCACACGTGTCGATCGCGCCAGGAGGGGCGATGACCGGATCCATGTGCGCGCGCATCGCGCGAACGGCGCCGGTGATCTCATCCACCGTCTCGCCGCGCACGCGCATTGCCATCAGCAGGCCGCCGACCTGCGTCGATGTTGCGACGCCGCGCATCATCATGTCGAACACGGTTTCGGTCTGCTCGACCGTGAGCGTGGTGCGGCTGGCGAGGGCGTGCAGGACGGGCCGAATATCGTCGGTCAAGACGTCGCCCCGCAGGCGAGGAGTGCGATGAAGTTGCGCAGCAGTTCGTAGCCCGCGCTGGTCTCAATGCTTTCCGGATGGAACTGCACGCCGTGTACCGGCAAATGCTGGTGGCGCACGCCCATAATCAGTCCGTCCTCGGTCCAGGCATTGACGCGGAGCGTCCGCGGAAGGCTTTCGCGTTCCACGACTAGACTGTGATATCGCGTCGCCCGGAACGGATTAGACAAACCGGCGAACAGGCCGCTACCGTCGTGATGAATGAGGCTGACCTTCCCATGCATCGGGAAGGGCGCGCGCACGACTCTGCCGCCGAACACCTGGCCGATGGCCTGATGGCCAAGACAAACGCCAAGAACCGGGCAGGCGCGCGATGCGCGATCAATAAGCCCGAGCGATATTCCAGCGCGATCGGGATCGCAGGGACCGGGTGAAATCACCACTGCGTCCGGCTGCGTCTCGACGACTTTCTCTGGCGTGCAAGCGTCGTTCCGACGGACCTCCACGCGCGCGCCAAGCTCGGCCAGGCGGTGGAACAAGTTGAAGGTAAAGCTATCGTAGTTGTCGAGGAGCAGCACCCTAGCCCCGATCGCGCCGCGAGCGACCGGCATTTCCTCTGTCCCGGACCGCTCGTACTGTGGCCACAGGCCGACCGGGGCGTGAAGACTAAGCGTGACTGAGTCCCGTGTTTCGCCGCGACGGGCCACGGCCTCCGGGGCCATCAACCGGAAGCCTCCGGCAGATAGCTCATCCCGCGAGCGAAGGACTGGAGATTGCCCGCCTTCTGTTCCAGCCTGCGCTTCAGGCTCATGCTCTCCGCGCCGTAATCCTCAAGCTGCAGCTTGCCGTGCCGGGATGGGGACTGCTTGTCGAAGAATGTGACCCGATGCTGGATGCAGCCGCGGGCACTCGGGTTGCCGAACGCGTAGGAGCACGGCACGACCATCAAACAGTTACGCTGCACGTAGTCCAGCTGGCGATACTCATGCTCGAACTCGAGGATTGTGTAATTTTCGCAGTGATACGTCCGCGCCCGAACCTCAACGGGCTGGTCGTACTCGTCGAGAAAATCGCCGCGATCGCCAGTGACGGACCCGCTCGGGCGTATGAAGTACGCCCATTCGGGAAAATTCCTCAGGTCGCCGAGATAGTTGGTCGCCAATTCGAGCGGCGCGTCAACAAAGATGGAATCTGTCTCGATTGCGTATTGTCCCTGAACGGCCGCGCTGAGGCCCGCCTTGCGCTCCAGCGCGGATTTAAGCGAACGAATCTCGGCCGTGTGCACAAGGTGGATGCCTTGCATGATCATCGGGGTTCGGCGCTCCGGGCCGACGAAGCTCAACCAATGAAAGTAGACGCCGGGCTCGTCCGACCCGAGATAGGAAGACGGGAACAGCAAAGCTGGATAGCACTGGAAGTACTTGCCGTACTCGAACCCGCAATGCCACTCCACGCCCCGGAACGAAGTCGTTTCGATCGGGCGGACGTGATAGAAGAGGTCGTGCTGATAGCCGGACGCGGTGCCTCGCCAGGTGTTTTCGTCGATCTGTTCGACCATCCGGCTGTACAGGGTCCACTCATCAAGGTTGCGGAGGTCGCGCAAGTATTCGAATGCCGCCTTTTCCGTGGTGGCGATGTAGGTTGAGGTCGCGAAAGTGTTGGCTTCCATGTGTTTCGCCTCCTTCAGACCGCCGGCAGGACGGGAAAACTGAGCGGTTCAGCGCGCTCGGACCGCGAGGCCGTTTGCGCGGCGCGGAGCCCCTCGTTGCGTCCCAGGGCGGGCGCCGGCTGGTCGGCGTCGATGAGGACGTCGACGATAAATGGCCCGGAAGCCGCGAGCGCTTGTTTCAAAGCTTCCTCGAGATCGCCCTCGTGCTGCACCTGCACGCCTTGTGCCCCCATCGCCCGGGCGAGCAGCGCGAAGTTCACCGGAGGGAAGCTGGCGTCGGCGAGGTCCGCCATGTCGAGCGCGGCCATGCCTTGATGACACATGTTGTATCGTCCGTCATTGAGCACGATCCAAATTGCCGGAAGCTGTTTCTTCACGGCGGTGTTCACCTCGCTGTTCATCAGCATCGCACCGTCGCCGATGATTGCGACGGCCTTTCCGCCGCGGGCGAGCGCTGCGCCAAGGACGCCAGTTCCGGCATGGCCCATGGAGCCGATGTTGGTGCTCACGCGATAACGATGCGGCTGGGAAAAGCGCAGGTAATGCGTGGCCCAAGTGAAGGAGTTGCCCGACTCGGCCAGCACCACCGCATCGGTATCATCGACAATCGAGCGCTGGATGACCGCCATGAGCGCGTCTGGTCGGACACGGCCTGGCCGGCCGGGCGCCGGATGTGGCGGGTGCGGTCGCGAACGGCCCAAGAGTGCGGCGCCGTCGGGCATCGTCGCGGGCCACAGTTCCAGCA
>CAXUIE010000028.1:0-1188 GCA_964250825.1 uncultured Acidisphaera sp.
GCCGGAAAACAGCCTCGATTGCGCGTCGAGCCGTTTATCATTGCGCGCCGGTACAGCTACCGGCGTTGCTGGCGATGTAAACGGCGAACTCATGCGCGGCTCGTGCGAACTTGCCCAGGTTCGGGTAGTCCATCGCCAGCCCGTCCACGTCGTCCTCAAGGAACGCGATCTCCTCTCCGGCCCGATACTGGTTGCCGTGCCAGAGCAGCCACTTGATGCTGTCCAGTGAGGCGAGCAGGCGGGCGCCCTCGGACTCTTCGTAGTGCGCGACACCACGGGCATACTGGCTGAGCACGGTCAGGCGCATGGTGATATGGAACCAGTCCAACACGTGCTCGGCTTCCGGGGTAACCAGCTCGGTCAGGGCACGCACTTCCTCGCCGCCGTCGGTCAAGAAGGTCACGTCCTGGTTGGCCTGCAGCCCTTGGCTCTTCAGCACCTCGAACAGCCGGCGCTTGGGCTTCTGATCGTAGCCGTGCACCAGGCCGAGGTAGCGCGGCGCGCGGGCTTCCGGGACCGAGCGGCCCACGATCAGCTCGAAGTTGCTTTTGCGGTCGTCCCAGTTGCGGACATAGCCGCCGTCGAGCGCGGCCACGATACGCCCTTCCGGGATGGGCAGCTCGACCCATTCGGCTTGGCAGCCGTCGATGAAGCAGGGCCGCTCGTCCCCAAGCTCGGCCTCTGCCCGTTCGGCCACACGCAGGGCATGCTCGCGTACGGTGGTCCGGTTCGCGCCGGACGCGATCGGCAAGACGTCGGCCAGCAGCTCGGCCGCGGCGGCATAGGGCACGAGGGACGACCAGCGCGCCTCCAGATAGAGCCGTTCGGGGGTGATCTGGCCAGGGATCAGGGTGCTCAATGGCAAAAGGGTGGCCGGACCGTCCGTGCTTTGGCAGGAACAGCGGTGTAGTCGCGGGCTGGCGAGCGGCACGTCGCCATAAAGGGTGCGGAACACGACGGGCGAGCTGCCCTTGCTGCGCTGGCGAGTGCCGCACGCCTCGCAGCAGCGATGCCGGTCCGCCCACGATGCAACCTGGGCTTTGACGATCTTGCCCTGAACGGCGACCGTCAGCGCCTTGCCCTCAGCAAGCGACAGCCCGAGGTCCTCCGGCCGATCCACCTGCTTCTCAAATGCCGTGACCTCCTCGGTCGTGCCGACGGTGCTGTCGTCGCCGGTGATTTGGAGCA
>CAXUIE010000028.1:1198-15232 GCA_964250825.1 uncultured Acidisphaera sp.
TTGGAGCAGGATCCTGACGTGCATGGTGCACCTTCAATTCTGACTGCTGGCGAGCGAGCTTTCCACAAGAAGCAGATACCGTTGGCGAAGTCAGTCGTTTGTTCTTTTATGACTTCAATGGTTGCAAAATAGCAACCTCTTTGCTTAAAGATAGGTCACCGTAAATAATAGTTGCTTATGGAGGCGGGTGAGGCGACTTCGCCAACGGTATCGAAGCAGAGTGGAAAGCTGGAGACCCGTTCGGCCCTCCGGCTTGGGCCTATTCTGGTCCATACGGGGCATCGAGCGCCATCGGCTTGCACTCTGAACGTGATCAAGCAAACTGGAGCATGGCCTCCATCAAGCGTGCCGCCGCTGCCGTTGCCGCCATCCTGGTCCGCGAGGGCGTGGACTACGCTCAGAGCAAGGCGGTGTTCAAGGCCGCCCGCGAGAGAGCCGGCCTGTGCGCCCCACACGAACGCCGCGGCGGCGTGGACCGGCTCACGGTCGAGGAGGAGCTGCGCTTCCTCGACCAAGCCTACGCCCAGGACGGCAGGACTGGGTTGATGCTGCAAGTCTTGCTGGAAACCGGCGCCCGAGCGTCCGAGCTGGTGCAGCTCAGGGTCGAGGACGTCAGCCTCGCCGGGCGCGTGGTCACGATCCGACACGGCAAGGGCGACAAGCGGCGGGAGGTGCCGATCCGGCGTGACCTGGCCCAGTTGCTCCAGCTGCATATTGGCGCCCGCCGCGCCGGACCGCTGTTCGCCAGCCGGCAGCAGGGTTCCGGCCCGACGCCCCACGTGCTAAAGCATTTTGCGTATAGGTTAGGACGCTTTTGCCCATGTACACGGGTGGAGGTACTGATGGCTGGAGCATATTCGAAGGACCTGCGCAGCCGTGTGCTGGCGGTGGTGGAAGCCGGTGAGAGCGTGGAAGCAGCGGCCAAGCGGTTCGCGGTGGCGCGCTCGACTGCTTATCGCTGAGTGGCTACGGCGCGTGATGAGGGACGGCATGAGGCCAAGCCGATGCACGGTGGTCCCGCACCGCGTATCCAGGGCGAGGCCACGGCAACCATGCTGGCCTTGGCGGGCAAGCCCAACCACCTGAGCCTGGCTGAGATCGCGGCGCGGCTGGCCGAGGCGCACGGCGTGCGGGTGCATCTGACCACGGTGCATCGAGCACTGCGGCGAGCGGGCTGGACTTGAAAGGGGCTGACCGGCCCAGTGGCAGCATCCATGCGAAAACTTACGGTAAGGACCTGAGCGGCGCCGCGTGGGGCGGCTCACGAAAATCAAGCCGTTGTCGTGAGTGGCGAATTTCCAAGCTGGATGAGGCGTTTCCGCTCACGATAACCCCGGAACAATCAACCTGCGGCTATCCTTACGCCCGAGGTTGTCGTGAAGCGGGCGCTCCCAAGCGGCGCAAGCCGTTGATCCGACGAGGAATGCGGCGGCCGAGGCATCTGGGTCTGGTCGCTACCGTAAAAATTCGCACGGATGCTGCCATTGGGCCTGACCCTGCGAGCTGCCGAGCAAGACCGCGAGGACGTGGCGCAAGCGCGCCTGGCCTGGTGGACCGAGATGGGCGGCGTGGGCGGGATCAGCTCCGAACGCTTGGTGTTCCTCGATGAGTGCGGTGTGCTGACCACCATGGTGCGTTTGCATGGTCGCAGCCCGCGCGGCACGCGGGCATGCGCCTCGGCGCCGTTTGGGCACTGGACCAGGGTCACCGTGCTCGGTGCACTCGGAGCCGAGGGCATTGTAGGCGCGATGAGCGTAGAAGCGGCGACCAGCGCGGCCGTGTTCCACGCCTACCTGGACCAGGTGCTGCTGCCCGCGTTGCGCTGCACCAAGCCGGATGCGGTGCTGGTCATGGACAATCTTGCCGCCCACAAAACGGCGCAGGTCCGGGCGCTGCTGGACCGCTCAGGCTTCACCTACCGCTTCTTGCCCGCCTATTCGCCGGACCTGAACCCCATTGAGCCTGCCTGGGCCAAGGTGAAAGCCGCGTTGCGCCGTGTCGCCGCGCGCACGGCAGATGCGCTGCACAACGCCTGCGGCCCGGCGCTGGCCGCCATCACAGCGCAGGACGCGGCAGGGTTCTTCCGCCACTGCGGCTACAACCGTCCCGACTGATCCGCAAAACGCTTTAACCCGCCAGCGCGTCGGCCAGGTTGTCCGGGGCGTGGCCAATGCGGCCGGGATCAGCAAACGTGTGTACCCTCACCTGCTGCGGCACACCGTGGCGACGCGCCTGCTCGCGCTCGGCATGGACATCACCGACCTGCAGCGCTTTCTCGGCCACGAAAGCATCATCACCACCCGCCACTATGCCGAAACGACGGCGGCCACCCTGCAGCGCAGCTTTGACCGGATCACCGACCCTGCTGCTCACGCGTTGATCGCCGGCATTCGGCAGCAGCGCGGGGATGATGCCGCCTTGATCGCCGCCGACCTGCTGGCCCGGCGCCGAGCCGAACGGGTCAGCACTGCTGGTGCATGAGGTCGCGATGCTTGCCTTTGCGGAACCGAGCGTTGACTGTTCGGCGCGAGAATGGACAGCCTTGGGCGCGCTCGCGGGCCTTGCTGCGCTCGACCGCCCGCTCCAGCCGCCAGCGGGTGTCCTCGTCATCCAGCAGTTCCGTCCGGTGCTCCAAGACAACCTGGCCGATGATCTCGGTCATGATGTCGAGGTCCTCCAGCACGTCCAGCGACAGTGCGCCGTTGCGTCCGGCCATGAAGCCGGTTGGCCCGCCGCAGTCCTCAGGAGGGCAGGCGCCGCCACCGCCAGTGCAGACCGGATAACTCTTGCTCGCCTCCAGCCCAAACTGGTTCTCGATGCGGACCTCGTGCCGCCAAGGAATGTTCAGGTCGTACTCGTAGGTGAACCGGGCGCCCTTGCGCAGCCGCAGCGCCGCCAGCGTTACGTCGGGCGAGGACGCCGACAGCTCCCACGAGCCGTAGCGGGCCGCACGCAGGCAGAACTGGTAAAGGTGGATGCCCTCCCACCCCATCGCGACCTGGATGACGCCGTGCAGCTCATGCAGCGTGCAGGTGCTCGGCACCAAGACGCGCCGCCACTCCATCGGGCTGATCCCGAGCAGCCAAACCTTGAGCTGCACAATCGCGGCCCCGTCAGCGTCAGCCGCCGGCGGGGCCGTTTCAACAACCGAATTGGTTGGCTTCGGCGCTCGTGTCACCCATCCAGCTTAACGCCGATTGCCCTTGCCGGCGCGAGCACCCCAGACATCCTGATGGTCTCCAGCTAACGACAACGCGCCTCATCCTGGGCAGGCAGCGGCTTGATCGCCTCTGAAATCCTCATGCTCTCCTGGAATCACAGCTTTTCCACTAGTCTTGATTCCCTTGTGAGATCTCCGGACGCGGTGACATACGATCGGATCGGAATTCGGTAGCGGACAACATATATATTGATTAGATCGAGCAAAGTTCGAGATCCAACAATCTCGTCGGAAAAAGCGATAGGACCACTTGGTAGAAAACTAGGTCTAAAAGGAGCTTCTGTGCGTGAGGAATGGTCAACGGCGAATAGTAATGCCCTGCCATAGCCAGGAGTTAGATTTGCAGGTCGCACCACTACACGGATCACTCTGACGTTGCGCCATTCGATCGTCTTCCATACATGACCAAACACGGTGCAGCTGATAGCATTCCCATCGACGCAGATCGTCGATGTCCCCAGTCGCGCCACGATATAGAACGGGAGCAAAACCCCATAGCTGAACACAAAGATTACAATGGCCAATGTTACTTCCCCGCGCTTTGCAGCGATCACCGCCAGCACCGCGATTGCAACCAACAAGGCCCAGGTAAGATCGATGGCCATAAGTCTTGACCGTTTCTGGTGGAAGCACGTCGTTTTCGTTATCGTCTCCGATTTAAACGAAGCGCGCTCCGGTTGTTCTAAAGACATCATATGACCCTACTTGCCGCTTAGTATATTTATGTCGGTGCAGGCATAGATCCCGGTCGAGCCCTCGTTGCCTGAGAGGCCGTCCAAGATCATACTGACCTCCGAATAGCCGTCGCACCATCAGCCTGACCGATGCCCACTTTCAAGATTAAGTTGCCTCATTTGAAGTAACTCCGTTGCTCCTACCGACCTAAAAGTGAGCGCTGGTCAGCAGACTGCTTGCGATATTCACAAAGTCGGCCTTCGGCGCTCCCGCTCCCCTGCTCAGCAGGAGCTGGATGCCGCCATGGCCGTCGCTTTGCAGCGCGCTGACGACCGCTGCCGTGGTGGAATATCCACCAACGCGGTTTTTCAGGTCCAGCACGAAGCCCGAGTTCTTCACCTTTCCTGGCGTTCTGTATTGCGGCGTGGCGAGGCACCTGCATTGTGTTCATCAGCTCGTGAGCAGCGAGTTATGGCTGAGCAGGTCAGCGAGGCCGAGATTGCCCGCCCCGGTCAGCGTCGCGATCCCGGTCCCCGCGCCGCTGCCCGCAGACGCGGTCGCGAGCGTCGTATTGCCGCTGCCGTCCGTGACCTTGAGGTAGTTGCCGAGCGTCGCCGCGTTGTGGTTCCAGTTCGTGGCGGCCAGGGCTGCCCGCAGGTCGAGCACGTCGCCGTTGGTCCCGGTGAACCCGCTGATGCTGTTGAGGCCCTGGCCGGCGGTGGGCAGCACGAAGATGTCGAGGCCGGTGCCGCCGGTGATGCTGTTCGTGCCGGCACCCGCGTTCACCCTGCTGCCCGAGCCGCCGAGCATGATCGTGTCGTTGCCCATCCCCGTCGTGATGAACGCCATGCCCTGCGTCCCGCTCACCTGGTTGTTGCCGTTGCCGAGCGTGACGACATCGTTCGTGCCGCTGAGCTTGACGGTGTTGTTGCCGTTAGCCAGCGTCACGGATTGCGACCCACCCGCCATCAGGGACACCGTATTGATGCCGTTGCCCGCCATGACCGTGTCGGAACTGCCGCCCAGGGTGATCGAGTTGTTGCCGTTGCCAAGGGTGACGGAGGTGAAGCCGCCCGGCGCGCCACTGACGGCATCCTTGCCGTTGCTTGCCAGCATCGCATTGTCGCCGCCGTAGAGCGTGACCGAGTCGTTGCCGTTGCCCAGGGCCACGGTCGCATTGCCGCCCGCCGCGCCGGACACCGTCAGCGCGCCATCGGCGCCAATGATCGCGTTGATGCCGGTGGAGGTGGTGCTGGCACCGGCCTGCGTTGCGGTCAGCGAAACGTTCGTGGTCACCGCGTTGCTGCCTGCGGCAGCGGGGTAAAGCTGAGCGCCTGCAATTCACTGGTCAGGCCGGAAGGCGTGGTGGCGGCGAGCGCATAGGCGCCGGTGCCGGTCTTGGTCAGGCCGGTGCCGGAGAGCGTGCCGTTCGCATCGGTCGGCGCGCCGCCGCTGCTCTTGAGCGTGATGGCGAGGCTATCCATCGCGCCCATGTCCGGATCGTTGACCGACACGCCTGCGAACAGGGTGATGGGCGACCCGCTGCCTGTGCCGGTTGCGGGACCGGCGACGCTGAAGGTGGGCGGGTCATTGACCACGGCGGCCACCACCGAGCTTGCGGTATTGGTCGTCGTGGCACCGTTTTGGGTGGCTGCGAGGGTGAACCCGGTCGTGACCGCCTGGCCCGGTGCCACCTGGTGCGGCGTGGGGGTAAAGATAAGCGCATCCAGTTCCGAGGTGAGGTTAGCCGGCGTCGTCGCCGCGAGCGCGTAGGTGCCCGTCCCCGTCTTGGTCAGACCCGTGCCCGAGAGCAGGCCGTCAGCGTCGCTCGCCGTGCCGGCGCTGGTCTTGGCGGTGATGGCCAGGCTGTCCATGGCGCCCACATCGGGGTCGGTGATCGCCACCGTGGCGAACGGCTTGATCGTGGTCTCGTCGCTGGTCGCCTGGGCCGCCTTCGTGCCGGTAATCGCTGGCGGGTCGTTGACCGCCGTGGCTGTGAGCGTGCTGGCGAGCGTGGCTTTCTGCCCAGCCGTGTCACTGATCGAGACGGAAATAGTGGTCGAGACGGAAATGGTGGTCGAGACCGCCTGACCCGGTGCTACCTGGTGCATCGCGGGCGTGAACACCAGCCCGTCCAGCGCCGTCGCCACGGCCGCCGCCGTGCCGGAGACGGTGTAGGTGCCGTTCCTGGTGGTGCTGTCGTCGCTGCTGGCGTTCGGGTCTGACAGCGTGCCGTTGGCGGCACTGCTCAACGTCACCGTGGCGGTCTCGCTCTGCCCCGAGTTCGGGTCGGTGATGGCGACGCCGGCGAACGGCGAGGCGGCCTTCTCGTCCGTGGTCGCGACGGTGCTTGTGGCCGGCGTGGCGGTGATCGACGCGGCGACCGCGGTGGCCACCACCGAGGTGGTCGTGTCCTTGGTGGCGGCGCCGCCGTCCGAGAAGCTGAGCGCGAACCCGGTCGTCACCGTCTGGCCGGGGGCGACCTCGTGCGCGGTCGGCGTGAACACCAGGGCGCGCAGGTCCGCCTGCACCTGGGCCGCAGAGCCCGCAACGGTGTAGGTGCCGGACCCCGACGTGCTGTGGTCGGTGGTGGCGTTCGGGTCGGCGATGGTGCCGTTCGCGGCCGAGAAGGTCAGGCTCGCCGTCTCGGTCTGGCCCACATCGGGATCGCTGACAGTGACGGCCGAGAACGGGTCGAGGCTCGCCTTGTCCGTCGTGGCCTGGCCCGCCACGGTCCCGCCGATGACGGGCGGGTCGTTGAGCGCGGTCGCGACCACCGAGGTCGTGGCGTCGGTCGTGGTCTTGCCTGCCGCATTCAGGTCGGTGTAGGCGCCGTTGCTGAACGTGCCGCCGTCGGTCGCCGCGTTCGGGTCCGAGAGCGTGCCGTTCGCGGTGCTGCCGGCCGTAACCGTCACGGCTTCGGCGGGGCTGCCGCCCAGCAGGATCTGGGTGCCGCCATAACCCTCGCTCTGCAGCGCGCCGACGACCACTGCCCGCTGGAGTAGCCGCCGACGCCGCCCTTCAGATCCAGGCTGCACTGAGTGCCAACGTCCCGGTACTTGCACATGCAGGATGCTACTTGGTGATTGCGTGGGTCAGCAGCGTTGAAAGGTTTGTCGTGGTTGCACCACCTATCAACGCAATGGCCGTTTTGGCGCCGCCGGAAGTCGCTGAGATCGAAAGCGTGGCCCCCTGCGACGAATCGGCCACACTCAGATACTTCGACAACGTCGAGCTCGATCCGGTCCAGTTGGTTGCCTTCAAAGCCGGCCGGAGATCAAGCACGTCGTTCAGGTTGAGAACATCGGTTGTGAACGCCTCATACCCCTTGCCGGAAGCAGGGATGACATAGGTGTTCGCGCCACCGAGGTCGGTGATCGTCTCAGTCCCGCCGGACAGGTTGATCGTGTTGCTAGAACCGCTGATGAACATCATGTGGTTGCCAGCTGTCGCATTGACCAGAACGGAGTTCAGGGTGACCGTTGCGCTGGCGGTACTCTGAGGAACGGTGATGGCCGGCGTGGCGGCGCTCGTCCATGCCTGTGTCGTCGGGGCATAGGTGTACCACCCGGTGCCACCGGCATCGAGACCATACTCGACGTTGTTGATGATGGTGAGCTCAGCCGTGTTCGTTCCACCGGGCACTGGCGTGCCGTTCTCGTTGACATCCCCGTTCGGCGCGAGGGTCCAGCTGTTGCCCGCCGAGTCCTTGAGCGCTCCGCCACTGCGGGTGTCCTTTGCGCTGGGGGTCGGCGGCGGTTCGTGGATGGGCGGCGGGGCGGATCTTGCCCATGACTGCGTGGTGGGTGAGTAGGTGTACCAACCGGATCCAGCGGCATCGAGGCCATACTCGACGTTGTTGGCGATGGTGAACTGGGCCGTGTTCGAGCCGTCAGGCGTGGCTGCACCGTTCTCGTCAACGTCCCCGCTGGCCGTGAGCGTCCAGGTGTTGCCGGCAGCATCCTTCAGTGAACCGCCGCTGCTGGTCGTCAGCAGTTTGGGCGTTGGGTTCGTCACAGTGAGGCTGACCGTTCCAGACGTCGTGTCGCCATACTGGTCCGATACCGTGTAGGCAAAGCTGTCGGCGAGTGTTCCGTTTTGAGGAATATTCTGGAAGCCGCTGCCGCTCGCCGTATAGGTGAGCTGGCCGCCTACCAAGGATATCGTTCCAAGAGTGTTGGACGTGTTGTCGCCCGTAATCGCCAGCGTGTCTGCTTTCATGCCTGGGGTCACGACGCTGAGGATCGCGCTCGTCAGGTTGGTCGAACTACCCAGTGGCACTGTCGAAGACAGTGTCCCTGCGGTCGGGCCTGGATCGACGCTCACCGCCACGGTGCCGATGGCGGCGTCGCCGAGCTGGTCGGTGACGGTGTAGCTCACGGTGTCGCTGCCGTTGGCTGGGGCCACGTAGCTGATCGCGCCGGTGCTGCTCAGGCTGGCCTGACCCGCCGCGGCGCTCACCGCAGTGATGGTTTCCGTGTCGCCGGCGAGGCCGGGCGTGACCAGGCCGTTCACAAGGCTGGTCAGGTCCGCCGTGCGACCGTGGCCCACGGTCAGGCTGCCGACGTTCGCTGTCGGGCCGCCATCGACCGTGCCGGTGACGGTGATCGTTTGGGGCGCCAGGGCGCCGCTATACCCGCTGGCGTTGTAGCCCGACGAGGTGATCGTGATATCCTGCGCGATCGCACCGGCTCGAGAGGTGTTCAACGTGACATCCACGCCATCGCTGACCTGCTGCGCTGCCAGGCCCGAGAAGGACGTGGGACCGCTGACGGTGAGCGCCGAGCCGCTGGTGCTGATGGTCCCTTGCAGCAGGTCGGCCCCCCCGGCTGCCGCGTTCTTCAAGCCGATCCTGACGGTGTTGGCCGCCACGCCGTGCGCGACCTTGCCGAAATCGAGCCGGTAGCCGCCACCGTTGGCCTGGACCAGCGGCACCGCTCCGGAGAGTTCGGCGACCTGCGCCACGGCATAGTTGTCAACCGTGGCGGTCAGCGCGACCGTTTGCGGCGCCAGCGCGAGCTGCCCGAGTCCGTCGATGCTGCCGGCCCCGGTCCCCCCGTCGGAGGTCAGGCCCAGGGCGACGCTGCCGTTGACCGTGCCGGCCTGGGCGGTCGAGAAGGTCACGGCCAAGGTGCTGCTGTCGCTGGACCCGGCAGCGATGTCTCCGGTCGGACCGTTGCCTGCTGTGCTGAACTGGCCGCTCGCGGCCGTCAGCATCGCGACCAGATTTTCGGAATAGCCGTCCGCCGGAGCGGCGTTGGTGATCGCCAGGGCATCGCGCCCGCTGTCGCCCACGTGCAGGATGGGATTGGCTAGCGCAGTCCCAGCCTGGGCGAGCCGGTACGCCGTGCCGGACACAGCGACGCTCTGCGGCAGCAGCGGCGTGCTGCCCAGCCCGTCGCTTCCGGTGCCGTCGGAGGCGAGGTCGACCGCGACGATCCCTTGCCTGATGCCGGCCGCGGACGTATCGAGGCCGACCGAGATCGCCGACGACGCCTGACCAGCGGCGAGTTGGCTGAATGACCCCGTGCCGGTCGCAGCACCAGTGCTGCCTCTGGCGCTGGCGTCCAGAGTCTCGCCCCCGGTTGGGCCGCTGTTCGTGATGCTGACGGAGCGTTGCTGCACCGACCCGGCGCGCACCGCTCCGAAGTCGACTGCGCTGGACGAGAGCAGCGCCTGAGCCAGCGGGTATACCGTGTCGGTGATCGTCACCGTCTGAGTGGGCATGATCGCCGCGTAGCCGGTGGCGTTGGTGTCGTAGGGCGTGATCGTGAACTGCTCCGTGTTCACTCCGAGCGACGCGGTCCCGACGGCGACGTTTGCAACATCGATGACGCCACCTGGTCGCAGGTTGGCGAACGCGGACGACAAGCCCGTCGCCAGCCCGCCGTTGCCGGTCGCGCTGATGAGGCCGGCAAGCGCGTCCGAACCGCCGGCCGCGAGGTTCAGCACCGCGAGCGACAGCGTGCCAAGGTTGAAAGTCTGTCCTTGTTTGAGCGCTCCCAGGTTGAACGTCCAGGAGGTTCCGTCGTGCGTTGGCAGCAGGCCAGGGTCGTTGGCCAGCTCGATGCCAAGAACCGGCGCTGCTCCGGCCACCTCGCCGCTGTTGACGATCGTCCGCTGGGCATTTGCCGCGAGCACTGTGGTCCCGGTCGCGGCCGAGATCTGGACCTGGAGTGTTTTCGAGGCGGCGGCGCCGATCCCGCTTGGGATGCCGATCGGCAGGTTCACGGCGGTCTGGCCCGCTGCTAGCGTGACCGTGCCGGACGGGAGCGCGCCGCCCAAGTCGCTCGCCCCAAGGTAGGTGCCGTCGGGCGCGACGACGGCATAGTTGACCGTCAGCGCCTGACTCGTATCGCCGGTGCGGTACACTTGGAACGGCACAGTGGTGGCGCCTGAGGCGGCTTCGACGAGGCTGGCGGCGGCGGACTCAATCCCCACGCCCGTGCTCGGCACCGGCGCGACGAATGCCGCTTGCATCGTGGTCGTGACGCCCTGCTGCTGCAGGTTCGCTTCAACCGAGACCGTCGATGGGTCGCCGGTGACCAAGTAATCGTAGATCGCTGCCTGCTGCAGGCCCGGGTCGGTGATGCCCTTCTGCTGGATCAGTGCCGTTGCCGCGGCGACGGCGGACGTTGGGAACGACGCGATCGAGATCGGCTTGCCCGGATAAGCGGTGTCGGTGAACGTGGCCGTGGTCTGGCCGGGGCCGTAGTCCAGCAGCGACGTGGTCTGCGCCACCCGCCAGGAATCGGCGTAGGCGCCGTAGAGCGGCGCGGTCGACATGGTGGTCGGCTCGGGCGTGCCATCGGCGAGGGAGAGATCGGTGGCTGGATTGCCGCTGTAGTTCCCCAGCAGCCCTTCCACCGAGCTATGAGCCGCATTCGGACCCAGCTTGACGATGACGGAGATGCCGGACGACGTCGTGCTCGGTCCCGTCTGGGTGCCGAAGGAGCCGACGTTCGCAATGACGGACTGTCCGGAGTTGAGGGCGACCACGTAGCCCGTGGCGGTCTGGGTGATCAGACCGGCAGCGAGGCCGATGGTGCTGCCGGTGAACGTGGCCGCCTGGCCGTTGATCCACAACGGACTTGCACGCGTGGAGTCGATGGTGACGACGTCGGCGCCGACGCGGATGCCGATTTCGGTAAAGACGCTGTAGGACGAGGCGCCGACCGGAGCGGCCAGGCGTGCCTGCACCTCGAACGGGTCACCGGCCGTGCTCTTCGCGAGTACGAATTCCCCCGCTGTCTGGAAGTCGTAGGAGAGACCGTCGAACGTCTTCAAATGCGGATCGGGAAACGCCGATCCGCCCGGCTCGTAAGGCGGTGGCGGTGGCGGTGGCTCCGATCCGCCCGGCTCGTAAGGCGGCGGAGGCGGCGGTGACGACGGAAAAGCTATGGCGCCAAGCACGCCAAGCACTCCTGACTCTACGGAAAGCAAGTACGATGCGATATCTCCTACGGTACCACTAAGCCCTCCATAAAGAGCAGCGGTACCCGTAACGAGCGCTTCGCCGCTCAGTAGTGACACGGCTCCGCCAATTGCCGCAGCTGTGGGAACATCAGCTCCAACTGGATTGCCTTCATAGATATTCGTCCCAACTTGTGCAACGATGCCTCCCACGGCGCCAGCACTGGCGAAAGCTGCGGCTCCGGCACCTGCGGCGAGAACGCTACTTTGAGTGCCTCCGACTACGGCCGCGACGGCTAGGTCCGAGAGCGCCGGTGAGATGACTCCAACGACGCCACCCACAACCGCGCCAGCGATAGCACCGTCAACCCCACCAGCCTTATAGCCAGCGACCCCCCCAAGAACTGCGCCAATTCCGAACCCAATAACACCGGACTCTCCATAGGGATCGGCGCTAGCAGTGGGATTGTTGGCGACGTATGCGTATAGGTTTGTTCCCCCGTTTATGCCCGTCGGGTCTTCGGTGAGGAACCGCCCCAGCGCCGGGTCGTAGACCCGTGCCCGCATCACATCGAGCCCGCTGCCGTTGGTCGTGATGCCCAACCCGCCGGCGAACTGGAAGGGATTGCCAGCCGCTCCGCTGGTCTGTGTCACCTGGCCGAACGGCGAGTAGGCGTAAGAGGCCGTCAGGTTTCCGCCCGGCCCGCTCAGGCCGATGACGTTGCCCGTCAGGTCCGTATTGAAATACGACGTCCCCGTGTTATTGTTGACTGCGGCCAGCCCCAGCCCGTAAGCGTAGGTCGCCTGCAACGTCCCGCTGGCGCTGTAGACCGCTGCGACCGAGCTCAGCGGCCGACCCGCAACCGCCAGTGACAGCGGGTCGTTCACATAGCTGGTCGTCACGCCATTCTGCGTCTCCGACACAAGATTGCCGAGCGCGTCGTAGCCGTATTGGAAGGATCCCCCCGGCCCATTCTCGGCGGTGAGCTGATTCGCCCCATTGTAGGTGAAAGTCGTCGTGCCCGAGCCGTCCGTCCTGCTGACCACGTTGCCGTCGGCATCGTAGGCGTAGGTCGTGCCCCCGGCTGCCGTGTATTGGTTCAGCGCATTCGTCGTGTAGTGGGTGACGACGCCGTTCACCGTCTGGCTGACCCGGTTCCCCGCCGCGTCGTAAACATAGGAGATGGTCTGGTTCTGGACCGCGAGATTGGTGGACTGGAACGCTGCGCTGGTCAGCTCGCCGCTGGCGTCGTAGCCGTAGGCCCAGTTGCCGTCCGACGTATCCTTCGCGACCACCCGCGAGTTGGCGTCGTAGGTGTATTGGTCGCTGCTCGCCGTGCTGCCGTCGGCGTTCCGGCTCACGATCCCGGTCGTCCGCCCATCCGCGTCGTAGGAATAAGTCGTGCTGGCACCGTTCCCGGTCGTCGTCTGTGCCAATCGGCCCGCGGCATCGTATGCGTACCGGGCCAGAGGATTGCCGGACCCGTCCTGCAACGCCGTTAGCTGGCCAGCTTGATTGTAGCTGTACTGCGTCACCGACCCGTTCGGGGCGATCTGCGCCGCCAGCTGGCCTTTTGCATTGTAGGAGTACGATTCGCTCTGTCCCGCGGCGTTCGTGACGCTGGTCAGCCGATTGGCCGAGTCGTACGCGTAGGTGGTCGTCGCGCCGTTCGTGGCCGTCGCGGTCAGCAGGTTCCCGCGCGCATCGTACGTGTAGCTGCTGGACGTTCCATCGGCGAACGTCTTTTTCGTCAGGTTCCCGGCGCTGTCGTAGCTGTAGCCGGTCGTGTGGCCGTCGGCGTCCGTGCCGCTCGTCAGCAAGCCCGTGGAGCTGTAATGATACGTGCCGCCGCTGCCGTCCTGGTAGGTGATCGCGGTCACGTTGCCTGCGGCGTCGCGCGTGTATTGGATCGTGCTGCCGCGCTGGGTGGTCAGGCTCGTGAGGTTTTGCGTGCCAGGCTGATAAGTGGCGGCAACGACTCCGCCGAGCGGATCGGTGTAGCTGGTCAGGTTGCCGTTCGCACCGTAGGTCGTGGAGACCGTGCTGCCGCCCGCCGCGACCGCGCCGGTCAGCTGGCCGGCGGCGTTGAACTGGGCCTGCGTGACGTTGCCGATCGCGTCCGCCGTATGGGCGACCGTTCCGTTCGACCCGTAGAGCACGGTCGTCGGGTTGCCGAGCGCATCGGTGACCGTCATCCGGCCGGCGCCGTCGTACGCGTAGGTCAGCCGCCCGGCACCGCCGGCGCCCGACTGACTGGCGAGCCAGCCCTGGGCGTTGTAGGTGAAGAGGGCCTGCGTGCCGTCAGGATGGGTGAGCGAGGTGAGCGCGTTGTCGTTCACCGATCCGGCGGGCGCGGTGTAAGCGTACGTAGCCACCCCGGCCGGGCCGGTGGCGCTCAGCAGTTGGGTGCCTGCGGCATTGTAGGCATACGTCACCTGCTGCCCATCGGAGTCGGTCGCGCTGGTGATCTGCCCCCGGGCGTTGGCGGTGAAGGTGATCGTCTCGCCGGTCGTGACGCTGGCGACCTGGTGCAGCACGCCGGCGCTGTCGTAGGTCAGAGTGACAACGTTGCCGTTGGCGTCGGTGACGCTGGCCAGCTTGCCGCTGGCGTCGAACTGGTAGGTGTTCCCGCTGCCGTCGTTCATGCGCGACAGGCCGTTCGACACTGTGAGCGTCGCGGCATCGCCGGTTCTGGCGGCGTAGGTCCCATCAGCCTGCACGGTGA
>CAXUIE010000028.1:15242-18125 GCA_964250825.1 uncultured Acidisphaera sp.
AAATCGAGCCCGGCGGCGGTCGCCTCCATGATGGCGTCGGCCCCACCCGCCGGCCGGGTGAAGACGTGCAGGCTTCCGGGCGCCTGGACGAAGATGTTGCCGCTCGCGTCCTTGACGGTCGCAATGTCGTAGTTGGACCTCCAGCCGTCGCCGAACCCGGCGGCCGCGTTCCGATCCAGGAGCGATCCGCTGTAGAACCGCGCAAGCGACAGCTTCAGGGGAGAGCCGCTTCGCGGGATGTCCGTCGTGGCCGCGAGCGGCGTGCCCGCCATGAGTCCGCTGGCCTGGAACACTTCGAACTGCAGGAGCGTGTTGATGTTGCCGGTCGGCTGGCCGACCTGGCTGAGTTCCGTGGCGGCGTTCGCCAGCGCGCCGTCCAGGCTGGACGTAGTGGTGCCGACAAGGCTGACGAAGTCGGAGAAGACGTTGTGCCAATCGGCCGCGTCCACGGTCGGCGGCCGGAAGGCCGCCTCGTCGCTGCTCCAATCGATCGGGCCTGAGTATGCTTGAACCGCCCCGGACGAGACCGACCCGGACGCATCCAGGACCAAGGCGTTGAAGCTGATCGGATTGCCCGACGCCGGGCTGGCCGGGGTATAGGCAATCGACAGGGTGCCCGTGGCACCCGGCTGCAGGATGCCGGCGGGTCCATCGGGGTTGGTGCCGAGGATCTGGATGGCGCTTCCGCTGCCGGACACGCCGGCACCACTCAGCAGCGCTCCCGCCGCGCTAAGGCCGATGATGGGCGCTGCGACGTCGGTCTGTCCCGTGTTGGCGTAGTTCACCTGGAGGACGCCGCTCTGCCCCGATGAGAGGTTCTGCGGCGGAACGAGGCTGACGGAGACCTGGCCGATGAGTCCGTCGGTGACCTGGAAGGCGTGCGGCAGCTTGGCATTCTGCGTGCCGTCGAGAATCTCGACGTCGTACGTGCCGGTGGCGAGGCCTTCCAGGTTGAACGTGGCCCAGACCTCGCCGCTGTTGACCAGGTTCACCGCTGCCGCGGCCCGCACCGTGCCGTCCGGCGCGATCACCTCGGCCCGCGCGCCGGCATTGAGCTGCGCGCCTTTGATCGTGAGTGTCACGCTGCCCAGGTTGCTGCCCTGGTCCGGCGTGATGTTGCTCACCGTCAGCGCCGGCGCCGTGGTGGCGATAGCGAGGTCGGAGCCGGTGCCGCCGTCGCTCGTGACGGCGATGGTATCGCCGGCAAGATTGCCGGCCAGGGCAAAGCTCTGCGTGCTGCCGCCGCTCGTGGTGACGGTCAGCGTATTGCCACCGACGATGGATGCCGACGTCACGATCAGGTTGGCGAGGTCGATCGTGTCCCCCGGCGCGAAGCCGTTGATCGTTCCCGTGAAGCCCGAGGCGGCGTCGATCTTCAGCGTGCCGCCGGGCTGCGTGGCCGAGGACGACGTGGCGGGATTGAAGGTGACCGACTCGCTCGTCGGACCGCCGAGTTCCAGAGTGGCGCCCGGATCGATGGACAGCGCGCCGTTGCCGGTGATCGCCCCAGCAAGGTCTAGCCGGCCGCCCTCCGCGGTGATCGTGCCGCTGTTGGCGATAGCCGGCATGATCGTGCCGCTGCCGGACGCCGCGCCACCGGCGCCGACGGTCAACGAGGCTGCATTGAACGTCGCGCCGCCAAGCTGCAGCTTGCCGTTATCGGTGAAGCTCAGGGCGGTGGTGTAGTTACGGCCGTTCAGCAGGTTCAGTGCGCCCGTCGCGGTGATCGTTTGAAGCGTGCTATCGATCTGCACGGTGGCGCCACTGACCGTACTCTCGATGACCGAGTTGCTGCCGCTCAGCGTGATATCCGCTGCGTCGGCCTGGATCGTGGCATTGCTCGGGAGCAGCAGCGTGCCATTTGCGTCGGCCTCGAAGCTGCCACCGGTCAGGGTGCTGCCCGACAGGTTGGTGAGGTTCGAGCCTTTGATAGCGAGGGTGGCGCCGTTGGAGACGGTGATGGTGCCGTTGTTGGTGAAGTTGGTGGCGTCGATGGAAAGGGTGCCGCCGGCGTAGCCGGCGTTGATGGCGCCGTCGTTGACGATGCCGTCGCCGGCATGGTCGCTGCTGGTCAGCGCCGCGCTGGAGGCCGCGAGGTTGAGGGCCAGGTTTGGCCCGAGCGTCAGGACTGCGCCGGTGCCGGCGGCGTCCTCGTTCACCAGGGAGGTCTGGCCGTAGTAGCCCGAGTAGCCGATGTTGACGACGGCGTTGTCCAGCGTGCCGGTGCCGAGCACGTTGAGGGTGTTGTTGTTGTAGTATCCGCCGTCGGTGAGGTTGATGGTGGCCTGGCCGGTGCCGCCGGCGCCCGAGAAGGTGGTGCCGTTGCTCAGGGTCAGCGAGGAGCCGCCCGCCGACAGGTCGAGCGTGCCCTCGTAGGCCACCCCGTCCAGCGTGCCGCCGCGAGCCAGCAACGTCCCGCCGCTCGCGACGAGTGTGCCGCCTGTGATGATCCCACCGCTGTCCAGTTCCAGGGTACCTGCGCCGACGGTGAGCGTGTCGGCAGCGCCAGCCAGGGTCAGTGCGCCCTGGACGTCCAACGTCGCGCCGGAGGCGTTGAGGTCGAGCGAATGGACAGTGAAGTTCTGGCCACTGGAAATTTGCACGGCATAGGAGCCGGGCAACGAGATGACGACATCGGCGGCACTGTCGTTCGGGATGCTGCCGCCGCTCCAGTCGGAGGGCGTATTCCAGTTTGAAGTAGCCGGAACGGTCCAGCTGAAAGTCGTCATCGGTAAGCGCTCCACTTGCCCATCGCTGCGCCGCTGGGGCAGCGGCTAGCGCTGCCTCGATCCGGAAGTCTTTGGTGATACGAGAGGATGAGTACGGCTGGAGTTACCCAGCTCAACGGCTTGGACTAGAGCAAAATTCGTGAAGGTTTGGAGG